>JAEZJB010000098.1 GCA_023415845.1 Chloroflexota bacterium
CGTTGGGAGGGCGCCCGTGATTGCGTGGCCTGAGGCCATGTACTGGAAGGGGCGAGACTCATGGCGACTCCATCCTCCCGGCGCCATACCGGGGTTTCCCGCTCCAATGCGGGAAGATCACTGCGTCCAGTATACGGATGAGTGGAACCGATGCCTATCTTGTCCGTTCACAGGAATCATGCCATGGACTGGCACTGTCAGGCGAGGGGGCGTCGTATAGTACCGGCGAATCCGTTGGTGGATTCCTTCTCCTATCAGGAAACAACGCTCGCAGGAGGTCTCAGGTGTCAGGGAAAACCGTCGTCTCGTCCAGCAAGGCGCCAGCCGCCATCGGCCCGTACTCCCAGGCTATCGTCGCCAATGGCATGGTGTTCACGGCCGGCGTCATCCCGCTCGACCCCGAGACCAAGGCGATTGCCGGCGACGATATCCGCACCCAGGCGGAACGGGTCCTCACCAGCCTCCGTGGGCTCCTCGAAGATGCGGGGTCGTCCATCGACCGTGTCGTCAAGACCACCTGCTTCCTGCAGGACCTCTCCGACTTCCCCACCTTCAATGAAGTCTACGCCTCCTATTTCGATGGAGATGCAGCACCAGCCCGTTCGACGGTCCAGGTGGCCAAGCTCCCGATGGGCGTGCTCGTCGAAGTCGAGGCCATCGCGCTCCTCGCCGAGTAACCCCGACGTATCCTCGGCAACGTGGATCCATCGCGTCCACGTTGCCGGTCCCGGCCGTCGCCGTGTATACTCACGCCGCACCGGACCAACCGGGCACGGGCGTTTAGCTCAGCTGGCCAGAGCGCACGGTTCACATCCGTGAGGTCACAGGTTCAAGTCCTGTAACGCCCACCAATCAGGTCAAAACGGACGCCGATTTGGCGTCCGTTTTGCGTTTCTGGCATGCGTGCCACGATCTGGCAAAAACGCACGAATGAATCTCATCTTCACTTGACCACCATCTGGAATGAGGCCCACAATACGGAAACGCTTTGCCAGGTAGTTGGGCATCGCTTGATGTGCACGCCAACGGATCCCCTCGGCTATGCCGTCGCACTCCGCTTGCCTGCCATCACCATCCGGATTCCAATGGGGAACGTGGCACTCGCCACCGTGTGGACAGTGAGGAGAATGGCATGAGGCGAGAGCAAACGCTGGCCGATCGCATAACGAACTCGGCAGTGTGGCGGTCGGTGGTCCGGCACGGGTATCCGGATACCCAGCGTAACCAGGCCCTGATCATCGCCAGTAATGTGTTCCTGCACATTCACCCGGTCAAGATCAAGCGCTACGCCACCAAGGTCACCTACACCTTCTGCCTCGGTGGTCTTTCCTTTTTTATGTTCCTCGTGCTGGTGATGACGGGCGTCCTCCTGATGTTCTATTACATCCCTTCGGAGACGCAGGCCTACCAATCAATGAAGGACATCGAAGGTTCCGTCACCTTCGGCCAGCTCATGCGCAACATGCACCGCTGGTCCGCCCAGGGCATGGTCATCGCCGTCTTCCTTCATATGGGACGCGTTTTCTACACCGGTTCCTACAAGCCGCCTCGTGAGTTCAACTGGGTCATCGGCGTTCTCCTGCTCGTCGTGACCTTCCTCCTTTCCTTCACCGGCTACCTTCTGCCATGGGATCAGCTGGCCTTCTGGGCCATCACCGTGGGCTCGGAAATCGGTGGCGCCGCCCCGATCGTTGGCCCTCAGGTTCGTCAGTTGCTGCTCGGCGACTTCCAGATCGGCCAGAGCACGCTCATCCGCTTCTACACGCTGCACGTCATCTTCCTGCCGTTGATCGCTGCCTTCCTGATGGCTGTCCACTTCTGGCGCATCCGCAAGGACGGCGGTATTTCCGGTCCGCTTTAGTCGTCGGGCCACTGCGGCCTCGCTTGGGAGTATCGATTCGTGGCTGACATTGCACAGCAGCCGGGCAATCCGGCCGGCGCAATTGACGAACAGAAGCGGCAGAAGCTGCTCGAACTGGTCCGGGGGCGCGCGCTCGCCCGCCCCACCGACCTCGCTGAAGATGAGGTGATGGTCTGGCCATCCCTCGTGGTCGTGGAAGCGGTCTGCGCGGTCGTCTTCCTGGCTATCCTCACCGCCCTATCGGTTCTGGTGAACGCACCGCTCCTTGAGCGCGCCAACCCGAACCAGACGCCAAACCCGTCCAAGGCGCCGTGGTACTTCCTCAACCTGCAGGAAATGCTGCTCCACATGGACGCTGGCCTCGCGGGCGTGATCGTTCCGACCGTCACCCTCATCGCCATTGCCGCCATTCCATACATCGACCGCTCGCCGCTGGGCGTCGGCATCCTCGGCACCTCGTCCAAGGGCCGCAAGATCATCGGCTTCACCGCCGTGTTCACCACCGTCGCCCTCACCGGCATGGTGCTGCTCGATGAAGCAATTGGCCGCGGCACCCAGTTCGGCATCGGCCGCTGGCTCATGGAGCATCAAGGTGCTCCGTCCTGGGTTGGTGGTATCGCCCTCTCGGTCATCATCATGCTCGTCGCCATCGGTGTCCTCGTTGCAATGGTCAAGACCATCTTCAAGCCGACCACGCGCGAGCTGATCATTGCGCTCTACACCGGTTTCTTTGTCACCTACTGGGTACTTGCAATATTCGGCACCTCGTTCCGCGGCCCGGGCCAGGAATTTACGATGCCGTGGGATCTGCCGCTGGTTCATCACTAGGCCGTTGTCATTGCCGCGGCCACATCGGCCAGGCCTCGTTTTCCAAGGATCGGTTCAGACATGAATCCTCTCGCGCGCACAATCGCAGGAATGGCAGGAGGGTGGGCCGCCAGCCGTGCCTTTGCCCTCGCCGCTCGCCTGCAACACAGCGGTCCCACCGGTGGCGCGTCGGCCGCGAAGAAGCTCACCAATCGGCGCTCCTTCACCCGCAACGCGGCGCTCGGTTCGGCCCTGATCATCACCGCCGAGCTTGCGGCTGGCACGGTGTATCTGCTCTGGCCGAACAAGACTGGCGCCTTTGGTGGTGAAATTACCGTCGGCGCCGCCTCTGTGCCCGACGTAAACGGGGAACCGTTCCGCTACTCGGAAGGAAAGTTCTTCCTGGTGCATACCGAGGACGGCGTCGAAGCCCTCTACTGGAAGTGCGTTCACCTCGGCTGCACCGTTCCCTGGGTCGCAGGTCGCCATGAATTCATCTGCCCGTGCCACGGCTCGGTCTATGAATACAACGGTTCCCGTGTTTCGGGCCCCGCGCCACGTGCGCTCGACGCCATGCCGGTCACCGTCAACTCCGATGGCTCCGTCACCGTCGACACCAACCCCGGCAGCCTGATCATTCGCAACGAATACAGTCCGGCCGATACCGTTCCGTACCCTTAGCCAGCAGCATCACGCGCGGCGCCAGGTTATCGGCGCCTGACCGGACGTTCGAAACGAGGAGAGAACAAGGGTGGGAGCTGTTCAGAAGCTCGCAACGGTAGTCATCATCGGGCTCGTGGCCCTCGCCACGGTCCTGGTTGTCTACCTTGCCGACGAGCCGGTCCGGCGGGACGCGGAAACGACCGAGCAGGAGGCCCTCGCCATCGAGCGCGGCACCAAGCTCTACATCACCTACTGTCTGCAGTGCCATGGCCCCATGGGCTACGGTGCGGCCGCCGATGAAACACCGAAGCGGATCGGTCCTCGTCTCAATCAGGACCGCAACATGGACACGGAAACGACTCCGCTGTTCCAGTCCGACGATCCGGTCATGCAGGCTCGAGCCGAGGCCTACATTCGCTATTCCATCATCTACGGCAAGCCTTCCGACCCGCGGCTTGTAAAGGTCATGCCTGCCTTTGGCGCCGACCTGAATGTCGAAGAGATCAACGATCTCGTCTACATGATCATGTATGGCAACTGGCAGTACGTCTACAACCAGGCGCTGCTCACCACCGGCCAGGCCCAGGCTCAGGCGGAATGTGACGCCGATCCCACCGACGAAGAGGCCTGCCACAACGCGCATAGCGGCGAATACGCCGTCTACCCGACGGTGCCGCCCGCCGCCGAGACCGAGACCGAAGCCGCGGACTCGACGCCAGTTGTCGGTGAAGATGGCGCCATCGTCCTCGAAGCCCAGGATCCGTTCAACTGGAGCCTGTCGGAAATCACCGTCAAGCCTGGAGACACCATCCAGGTCGTCAACACCGGCGCGCTCGACCATGACTTCGTCGTCGACGAACTCGGCATCGACGAGCCGCTCGCACCAGGCTCCGAACCGGTCACCGTGACCATTCCGGCCGACGCGGCTCCGGGTGAATACCGCTTCTACTGTTCGATTCCGGGCCACGCCGAGAGCGGAATGGTCGGCACCCTGATCATCGAAGGCTAAGGAGAACCAGGCCATGATCGTTTCCAACCTCGCCATCGCCTTCGGAACCCTCGCCGAAACCGTCGAACTCTGGCTCGCCATCATCATGATGATCGGTGGCATCGTGATCACCTGGCGGGTCCAGAAGTGGGCCGACCGCACGGGGGAGGAGCAGCCCGCCGCCGCCAACATTGGCCAGGGCGGCACGGTCCAGCACCAGCCGCGCGACATGCGCGGGTAAACGCCCTAACTCATCGCCCCTTCATCACAACGGCCCGGTCGGATGCTTCCGCCGGGCCGTTGGCCTTGCAGGAGCGACCGGCCACAGGTCATCCTGAACGGAACGAAGGATCAATGTGCCCTGCACATCGACCGGAGGTCTTCAGCCGCCTCCACCAGCGCAGGTGACGCGCTGGCGACCTCCCTCGGAGCAGAACCATGTCCGCCTCCCAAACCCACAACGCGGCAAACTCGTATCTCTGGTGCGATACCTGCCGTCGCTCCTACCGCTTTGAAGACGTCACGGACGGCCGCTGCCCGGTCTGCGAGCATCAGACCCGCCCCATGGGCAAGTTCTCGGCCATTCTCCGCGGTCTCATGTCCAACGAAATGGCCGCCTCGCCGCTGGAAACCCGGCACAAGCAGCTCGTGCGGCTGATCTGGACCGCCAATGGTATGGGCGAGCAGTACTACCGCGTCATCGCTCCCGAGGTCCCCTACAAACGCTTCGAGGAGGCCGTCACCGCCCTTCTCTGCCAGGGAGCGGAAGAGGGCTGGGTCCGCTTTGTCATTCCTCCCGCCCCCCGGCCCGAAGAATCGGCCTACAAACTCGAGTTCGACGACGAGGAACGCTTCGTCACCGCAATGTACGAATTGTTCGAGTCCTCCACCCAGGCCTGAGTGGCTGGCGTCCCCCTGGGGCTCGCTCTTGTGTGAAGGCGCCTGTTGCCTCCACTGCTCACCAGACGTGCTCGAGCCTCTCACCATGTCCCCTTAAGGTCAGCACTCCATCGCCACTGACGAACGACATCCACTCACGCCCGCAACTTCCCGGAGCCACACCATGACGACCCCACTCCGCAACCGCACCATCGGCCACTATCTCGATACCCTCGCCTCCCCCACCCCGGCGCCCGGTGGTGGAAGTGTTGCCGGCCTGGTCGGCGCCCTGGCCGCCTGCCTCGGGCAGATGGTGGCCAACCTCACCCTTGAGCGCGAGGACCAGCCGACCCTTGCCACTGCTGCCTTCGACCTGGCGCACGCAACCGACGCCCTGCTCGACAGCGCGGCCCAGGACGAAACCTGCTTTCCGGGCTATCTGGCCGCCAGTCGCCTCCCCAAATCAACAGACGAGGAAAAGACAGCCCGCCGCCAGGCGATGCAGGATGCCCTGATCTACGCCACTGAGGTTCCGCTGACTCTGGCGACCACTGCCACTCGAGTCCTCGACCTGCTCGAACCGATCGCCCGAGCGGGAACCTCCCACGCCACGTCGGACACCGCGATTGCCATCAACCTCGCCGAAACCGCCGTCCTCGCTGCCATCTCCAACGTGCGAGCGAACATCCTGCTCCTGAAGTCGGCCGAGACGGCCAATCACTTCACCATGGCCGCCGACGATATCGAGGCCCGCGCCGCCAGCCAGGCCAACGTGCTTCGCGATCTACTCGCCGCCCGCTGACCACTGGTTCGCGCCGCCCGCACATGAGCTGACGTCCGCGAGTAATCCCGCTGCCATGTCGTCCGTACGACGAATATCGCGGATGGTGGCGGAATTCTGGCTCCTCGATGCGTACGATAGGCAGGAAGCGAAAACGTACGGCGATCCTGGCAGCAGGAAGACCAACCATTTCTCCTCCTGGTACCGAAGCACCCTCGCGTCTGACCCGTCCATCCTGGCGCCAGTCCACACGAACGCGCGAAAACTCCTCCTCAAAAAGACCGTCGTTTCGGGCTGTTCCGAGTTTGTGAGTTTTTGAGTTTGTGAATGGTGTTTTCCAGGCCGATCACTCGTGACCGTGCGTCGTGGATGTGCCCAATACCGGCGATCATCCTTCTCGAAGGGCTACACCCGTGTACGTACGCTGCGTATTCCTCGCCATCCAACCGGGTCCCCGCATCTTGAGGTCCATTGGTGAAACCCGTAAAATGACCGCAGAGGCATCCAACATTGGATGCCTGGTGCCTACACCCCGCAAGTGAGGACGTGGCTTTTGAGGAGAACCTCCTCTCGCCAGACGAGTCAGGCCAATGTGCCGTTGCGGCCTGGGTATCAGCGCGAAACCCAGGATCCCGAGATTCAACTCGAGGTGGGACGCGTCCGCTGGCGCGATCTGTTTGGGCTTCGTGGAATTCGCCACCGCATCTTCCTGAATATTCCCAACCGGTCGCTGGCCTCGGGGCAGCCCACGCAGGCCGCGTTCCGTCAATTGCTGCCATTTACCCGCAGCAGCGATCGCGTCTTCATCGCCCGCAACGAAGCAACCCCTGTCGGCTACGCGGTCTTTCGCGTCGTCCGCCCGGATGGACGTTGGCAACTCGAAGGCATTGGGGCCAATCTCGGGGTCTATCAGCTTGAACCAGTCTGGGACGAACTGATCCGCGCCGGCATCGTGGCCGCCGGGCTCGAAGGCACACGTCGCCTCTTCGCTCGCACATCCATCGGGTCCGATCTGGCCAGCGTGCTGACCGGGTGCGGATTCACGCCGTACGACCGCGAAACCATTCTCGCCGCGCCATTACACGCGCTCCGTCACAGCAACACTCGCATTCGTCGCCAGCAACACTCCGATGTCTGGGCCATTCACCAGTTGGCCATGGCCACCGTCCCCCAACCGGTCCAGAATGCCGAAGCCCTCACCAGTCACCACTGGGACATCTCGCGCCATCTCGTTTCCGCCTCCGTCCAGTCCGGATGGATCATGGACGATGGTAATCAGGTGGCTGCCTATATCCGTGCCGACTCCCGGCCCGACGCCCACATCCTCGAATTCATGGTGGTCCCGGGCTCACGCGATCTCTTCCCCGAACTCCTCTCTGGTGTGCTCTCCGAACTCGCCGCCAGTCCGCAGCGACAGGTCCTGATCCTGGTTCGCGCGCATCAGGAAGAGTTCATTCGTCCCCTGCTCAACCGTGGGTTTCACCCCCAGGCGGAGCAGGAGCTCTATGTCAAGTACACAACTGCCGCCGTCCGGCTGCCAGTCGCACCCGTGGTCACCTTCCCGCAGGAGGTCAAGGAGCCAGCCGCAAAACGCGTTCCCACCTTCCTGAAAGGAGCTTCCGGCGATCCAGCATCCGAGTCATCGTGACCGTGACCTTCCGGAATCGACCACCATCGCCTCTGGAATGCACGCGCCCATCGTCCCGTTCGCCTCTCACAATCACGGCACCACCGGCAGGCACTCGCCTGGCATGGTCCCATCTGGGGGATTCGGTTGAACACACGTCCACAATCACTCCCTGAAGCTGAATCGGTGAACGCATCCGAACATGCCGTCACCGATGACCTCAAGGATCTCCTCACCGTCCTGCCCCCGCATGTCTCCGATCGCATCGTTGACCTTCAGGAACGCAACGAACACGGCGCCCTCATCGAGATCGTGCTCGATCTCGGTCGTCCACCCGAAGCCCGCTTCCAGTTCGACGAAGTGGCGCTCTCCGACATCGATGTCACCCGCGATGATCTTGCCTTCGTCTCCAGTCGCATTGGCACATTCGGTGACGACAATCGTGCTGGCATCGAGCGCACGCTCCATCGCATCTCCGCCATCCGCAATCGCAGCGGCGAAATCGTTGGCCTCACCTGTCGCATCGGCCGCGCGGTCTACGGCACTATCGCCATCATTAGCGACCTGATCGAAAGCGGCCAGAGCGTGCTGCTGCTGGGCCGACCGGGGGTCGGCAAAACCACGCTGCTCCGCGAAACCGCCCGTGTACTGGCCGACGAACTTCGCAAACGCGTCGTTATCGTCGACACCAGCAACGAAATCGCCGGCGACGGCGACATTCCACATCCGGCCATCGGACGCGCCCGCCGCATGCAGGTGCCAACACCTACAGCGCAGCATGCAGTCATGATCGAGGCAGTCGAGAACCACATGCCGCAAGTCGTCGTCATCGACGAAATCGGCACCGAACTCGAAGCCATGGCGGCCCGTACCATCGCCGAACGGGGCGTCCAGCTGATCGGCACCGCCCACGGCAACACCCTCGAAAACCTGATGCTGAACCCCACCCTCTCCGATCTGATGGGTGGTATCCAGTCGGTCACACTTTCCGATGAGGAAGCGCGCCGCCGGGGCACACAAAAGTCGATCCTCGAGCGCAAGGCGCCGCCAACCT
>JAEZJB010000102.1 GCA_023415845.1 Chloroflexota bacterium
AGCTGCCTGGAGAGGTCAGGGGCGGGATCGATCTTGATCCGTCCGCTCTCCAGCGCGGCCACGATATCCCGATCAGACAGCACCATCTCCGCATCCACTCCCGGCGCCAAAGGCGACATAATGACAATCAGCGTCAGCGTGAGTTGCACGCTGATAAGTGTGTACGATCATACCACCTGCCACTGCGCAAATGCCGTCTCGCTCCGGCCAGGGTGACATAGTTCTGAACATCCCGCAGAATGTCCCCAAGGTCGCCGCTGCAACCCTCAAGCTCCTGCGCCAACCGACCCGGCGACTGACGTTCGTGGCGAGAGACTCCCATGCCGCTCCTACCATCACTCGGCTGGTTCCACCGGCCGCCCGATCACGGAAACTGGATCGTTGAGGGAGCGGTCCTGCTGACATCCTATCCATCACTCGACGATCTGGAGCGCTACCGGGGGATGGGCATTCGCCTGGTGGTCAACCTCCATCGTCGCCCTCACCGGCTCCGCGAGATGGAGCGTCTTGGTCTCACCGAGTTGCACCTGCCAGTTCGGGACTTCACTCCACCCAGCCTCGATCAGATCGAGCGAGGTGTGGCCGCGATCCGCTTGGCTGTGGATGCGGGGCACGGAGCGGTGATCCATTGCGGTGCCGGGAAGGGCAGGGGAGGAACGCTCGCCGCCTGCTATCTGGTCAGCCAGGGCGTCCCGGTCGACCAGGCCATCGCCGACATACGCGCCAGGCGGCCGGGCGCGATCGAAACCCGGGGCCAGGAACGGGCCATCGAGGCATGGTCGCTCCTGACCGGGCACAGCGATGATCCGCCATCACCCTGACCCGCCGCGATATCGTCGCGGGGCGTCGTTACTCCCCCACCGTGGCCATCGCGTCGATTGCTGGAATGCCGCCAATGACGATCAAATGGTGCTTTGCCCGCGAGAGCGCCACATACCCCAACTGGCGTGCGCCCGGCATCGATGCCAGCCGACTCGTTTCCGCCAGGATCACCACGTCTGCTTCCAGCCCCTTGAAGGCGTGGATGCTCGAGACGCGGATTTCCTGGGCACCGGTTGCGCCCTCCCATGACAGCGTGAGGTTGCCCAGTTTCAACCCATGCTGCAACCGGCTGCGATTGCGGCTGGAGGGCGTCAGGATCACGATGTGGTCCAGTGACAGGCCCTCTTCCATGATCAGGCGGGCCAGAACCTTGCGCACGGCCTCCACAGTTTGATCCTCGTCCGCCTCGACTTCCTCCACCGGTCGGCCTCGCGGACCGATCGCCACCGGCACCGGAGTGCCCGGATAGAACGTCACCATCCGTTCATGGATAGAAACCGTCGTGCGGTAGTTGTGCGGCAGCTCGATCGGAGGCGTGGATATCGGGAGGTCGACCGTGCGCCGGTAGATCGCCTGGTGCGGATCCTGAAAGATGAACAGGATGCCATCATCGGGTGACTCCAGCAATGATTCGAGCGTCACCCACCAGTTGTCACGAATATCCTGCCCCTCATCCACCACGATCGCGTCGAATCGCGTCTCGAGCAGAGGGATGGCCTCCATCAGGTGATCCGGCAGTACATCGTCCCAGTACGCTCGATCGTTGGCCTGCACCTCCGACGGCCGCCCGGCCTCCTCACACAGCCTGACCGCCAGGTCGTGATAGTTTCCCGTCCGAATCCGGTCGCGCACCGCTGCCGGCTGCTGATCGATCACCTGTTGCATCCAGGTGGCCAGCGATTTGTTGAAACAGGTCAGCATCACCCGGAAGCCCTGCTCGGCCAACTGGATCGCCTTCTCGATTGCCAGCATCGTCTTGCCCGATCCGGCGCACCCGTTGATCACCGCCCGCCGATGCATCCTCAACATCGCCAGCGCGTAGGACTGGTAGGTGGAGAGCTCGAGAATCTTCTGCTCGCCGGCCCGCATTTCGGCCACCAGTCCCAGCCGGTTGAGCGTGACCGTCGGCTGCAGCAGGTCGACGAGGGCCTTGATGGCATCGGTGCCCAGCGGAGTGGCGAGCGGTACCGGGCTGAACATCCGCTCCACCGCCTGCACCAAACGCGGCAGGTCGGAGGAGTCGATCACCAGGTCGCGTTGCCAGTCGATCCCGAATGCTTGTCTGCTCGCCAGGACGTCCGGCACGGCGATCCCGCAATAGATCGGATAGTCGAACGGCTTGGTGGCCGGAGCTTCCCGCAACTTGTTTCGAAGGTCATACATACCGTCTTTGGCCTGCTTGACCGGGTTCTTGATCAGGTGAACGTCGCCGAACCGGTCGGTGGAGCGCCAGGCGTCGTCGTTCCATTCGCCTTCGATCCGGCCGCCCTTCACCTCCAGCACCAGAACGCCCCGCTGCGGATGGATGATGACGAAGTCGGCTTCGCCCCGATAGTCCTTCGTTCGACGTCGGTTCAGCCACGTCACGCCGTGCATGACGACCCAGCTGTCGGGGAGTTGGCTGCGGAATTCGTGAAACAGGCGCTCTTCAGCGGCGCTGGTGGTGGATGCCGTGATCGTTGCCGGATACATCCGTGCCATGCGGAATCATGCTCCTGGGCGCGGGCCCTGCTGGCCGGCGCGTATGGTTGCCTGTGGTCTCCACGCTAAGCCTACCCGATCCGTGTCGGTCAATGGCCCTCATCTGCGCTTTCCAGCAGGCAAACTCCTCACGGCAGCAGCACCGCTCATCAGCAGGTGAGCAAGGTGGGGCGGGCAGGAGCATGCGATCCGGAGCCGATCAGCCAGCATCCGACGCAGCCCGGTTGCGTTCCGGATGTCGTTGCTAGCTCGCCTGTCCGAAGGAGATCGGGCTGAAGTTGGTGTCCCGATCGAAGGTGTCGATCCCTTCCTTTGCCTTCAGCTTGCCAACCACCAGGTAGGTGAGTGGGGTCGCGAGTACTTCATAGGACGTCTTCAGGATCCAGCCGGTGTAGATCATTTCCCAGAGGATCTGGCCGGAGAAAACGCCGGCGAAGGCAATCGTCACGAAGATGATCGTGTCCAGGCCCTGGCCCACCAGGGTCGACCCAATCGTGCGGGTCCAGAGCCAGCGCCCGTTCGTCGCCACCTTCAGCCGAGCCAGCACGATCGAGTTCGCGAATTCGCCTACCAGGTACGCCAACAGGGAGGCGACCAGGATGCGCGGCGTCGAGTCGAAGATTCGTCCCCACGCCTCTCCGCCATCCCACGTCTGCTCGGCCGGTAGCACGCCGGCCAACTGGATCGTCAGCACGGCGATGGTGTTGCAGAGGAAGCCCAGCCAGATCACCCGCCGCGCTGCCTTGAAGCCATAGACCTCGGTCAGGACATCACCCACGATGTAGGCGATCGGAAAGGTCAGCAGCCCGGCATCGGTCACCCATGGGCCAAATGCCAGCACCTTCACCGCCAGCAGGTTGGCGGTGATGAGAGAGGTGACATAAAGCGCAACGATCGTCAGGAAGTAGGGTGAACCAATCGTGGTCCGGGCAGGCTGGTCGATATCTCGTAACTGGGTCATCT
Organism: Chloroflexota bacterium; assembly: GCA_023415845.1. Classification (GTDB taxonomy): domain Bacteria; phylum Chloroflexota; class Chloroflexia; order Thermomicrobiales; family UBA6265; genus JACCYX01. The sequence goes on from JAEZJB010000102.1 coordinate 3,487, forward strand.
GTGGTCCTGGAAGCTGCATGGCATGGTGCCGCGTCTCTGGCGCGCACGTAGGTTCCAGTGTAGGCGAGTGAGGATCGCCTTCGCCGGATCAGCCCAGCGTGATCTCGCGCAGTAGATCACCGCCATCGATGAAGAAGCGACCGCCGGGCGCCAGGGCGGCTGCGACTCGCTGCCGCGCTACCTCGCCTACCTCGGGGTGACGTCCGTCAAACGCCCCGATCCGGATCGCGAACACCAGATCGAAGGGGGCTTCGCCCGGCAGGAGTTCGAAATCCTCGGCGGCGCAATGGCGCACGCTGAGCTGCCCGGAAGCGATCTGCGAACTGGCGTTGCGCTCGATCTGGGCCACACCTGTCGCCGACCGGTCGATCACCAGGATATGACCATCACCGATTCGGCGGGCAACTTCCCGGGCAGCGGCTCCTGGGGCACCACCGATTTCGAGCACCCGCATGCCAGGCCATAGGGGCAAGGCATCGACAATGGCGGCAAGGCGTGGAGAGAGCCTGGACATGATCTGAACTCCCTGGCTCGGCCCGATCACGTGAATGGGGCATAGTGTATCCGGATCCCGATCGATCTTCGGGGCCGGGGAGTGATAGGTACAGGTGTTCCGCGATCCCAATGATCTGGAAGTCTGGCAAACGCAGATTCGTACCTGCCGCAAGTGTGTGGCCGCCGGTTACCTGCCAGCCGCGAATCCCATCCTGCGTGGTCACGTCGGGCAGGTCCGCATGCTGGTGGGCCAGGCGCCGGGTGCTCGCGGTGACCGTACCCAGGTGCCGTGGTCGGGGCAATCGGGACAACTGCTCCGCACCTGGTTTGCCCAGGCCGGACTCCTCCCCGAGCGATTTCTCGAGGACTGGTACCTGACGTCCCTGACCAAGTGCTTCCCAGGCAAGGCCGCGGCGGGTCCCGGTGATCGTGCGCCGTCGGCCCGCGAGCGAGCCCTGTGTCGACCCTGGCTCGATGGCGAGATCGACCTCGTCCGGCCCAAGGTCATCGTCACCCTGGGGCGGCTGGCGGCCGATGCGCTCATTCCCGGTGCCCGGCAGGAGACGCTCGCTACCCTCGTCGGCAACCTGCATCATGTCGATCTCGGGTACGGCCCGATTCCCATCGTCCCCCTGCCGCATCCGTCGGGCGTCGGCCGCTGGCTCAACGATCCAGCCAACCGTGCCCTGGTCGACCTTGGCCTCGACCACCTGGCCGCCATCGAGTCCCGGAGCAGATCGTGACCAGCGAGGACCTCCTTACCATCGACCCGCCGCTGGCCGATCGGCGTGTGGCGTATGGCGATGACCCGCTCCAGTTCGGTGACCTGCGAGTGCCCGCGGGCCCCGGTCCACATCCGCTCGTCATCGCCATTCACGGCGGCTACTGGCGGAATCGTTACGACCTGGTCCATCTTGGGCATCTCTGTGCCGCGCTGACCGGCGCCGGCTTCGCCACCTTCAACCTGGAATATCGTCGTGTCGGTGATCCGGGCGGAGGATTCCCCGGCACGTTCCACGACATCGTTGCCGGTACCCGCTGGATCATCGACCGCGCCAGTGACCATCACATCGACGCCAACCGTGCAGTCGTCATCGGGCACTCTGCTGGCGGGCATCTCGCCGCCTGGCTTGGTTGCCTGTCGAACGTGCCGTCCACGTCGCCCGTCGCGGCCGAACCGATTCCACTCCGGGGCGTCGTCGCCCTCGCCGGGATCCTCGATCTGCAGGAGGCCTGGACCCGCCACCTGAGCAACGACGCCGTGGTCGAACTGCTGGGCGGAACTCCCGCCGAGTGGCCAGACCGCTACGCCGCCGCCTCGCCAGTCGCCCTGTTGCCGACCACCACCCCGCAGGTGCTGATCCATGGAGACGCAGACGATATCGTGCCGCTGGACATCTCGCTTCGCTACCACGAGCAGGCGAGCGTGACAGGTACTCCGAGTGAGCTCATCGTTTTGCGGCAAACGGATCACTTTGCCGTCATCGATCCCCGGTCAGGTGCCTGGCCGCCGATCCTGGCCGCCATCAGCACCCTGATCGACGGCGAGCTGTAGAGGAAAACCTGCCACGCGTGCCTGCGAAGGAACGCTGGGATCAGTCGCCGTGCCTAGACGGGCCAGGCTTCCTTCTTCCAGGCCATGTCCCAGAATGCCAACTCGTACCGGCTGGAGGTGAGGAACGCGTTCTCCACCCGTTCCACCCGGTCAGCCGAAATGTTGTGGCAGGCATCATCCACCAGCCGCCGGCACCACTCGGCCAGTTCGGCGAATTCCGGGTCGGCGTAGACATTGATCCAGCGGCGATATCGCGGGTCATCCGGCAGTCCCTGCTTCGCCAGCCGCTCGCCCAGTTCCGCATACCCCCACATGCAGGGCAGCAACGCCCCCAGCAATTCGATGTAGTTGTTGGTCGTCCCGGTTCGCAACAGGAAGTCGGTATACCCCTGCGTGGTCGGCAGCTTCTTCGACTGCTCCAGTTCCTGCAGGCTGATCCCGAACTCGCCGCAATACGAGCGGTGAAGCTCCATTTCCCGATGCAGGATTTCGTGCAGCAGTCGCGAGAACGTGGTCATTGCCGCCAGGTCGGGAGCGCGCACGACCGCCACGGCGAAAAACTTCGCGTAGTCGATCAGGAAGAGATAGTCCTGCCGCAGCCAGATGCTGAATCGCTCTACGTCAAGCGTGCCGTCGCCAATGCTCCGCACGAACGGATGCTCGTGCTGGGCCTGCCAGATGTGGTTGGCGGTAATGCGGAGATGATCGCTGAAACGCATGGCGGAACTCTCTGGGTAACTCGTGACTGGATGGAGGGGGACGGACTACTCGACACCCTCGGTGGTCCGGAACAGCAGACTATACCCTCTCGGCCACCAGGGGGCGCCGCCAGGGCAGGGCAATCCGTTCGATGGCGGAGACGATCCCGAACAGGCCGATCCCCATCACGGCGAGTATGACGATGCAGGCAAACAGCCTGGCGGTCTGGAACTGGGCGGCCGACCGGGTCATCAGGTATCCCAACCCTTCGCTGGCCCCCACCAGTTCCCCGAATATTGCCCCGATCACGCAAAAGGTGATCGCCACCCGGGCCCCCGAGAAGATCGTCGGCAACGAGGCGGGGATCCGCACAAGCCGGGCTCGCTGACTGGCGGTCGCGCCCATCGACCGCAGCAGGGCCAGCATCTCGCGGTCTGCCGACCCCAGCCCGTCGACCGTCGCCACCGCAATCGGGAAGAAGCCGATCAGGGCCGTGATCAGTACCTTTGGCAACAGGCCGTAGCCGAACCAGATCAGCATCAACGGCGCCAGGGCCACCATCGGAATCGTTTGGCTGGCGATCACCAGCGGATAGAGCGCCCTCCTGATCACGAGGGAGGAGTCGATCAGCACCCCGGTCGCAATCCCGGCCATCAGGGCCAGCCCAAAGCCAAGGAGGACTTCTACCAGCGTCACCTGGGTGTTGCTCAGCAACATCCGCCAGTCATCCCGAAACGCGAGCGCGATCGACGAAGGCGGGGGCAGCATCCAGCGTGGAGTATCACGCCAGCGCACCAGCACTTCCCAGATCACCAGCAGGGTAAACAGCAGCGAGGCCGGCCAGAGCCAGCGCTGAAGCGCACTCCAGGTCACCTTCCGCCCTCCGCCACACCACCCGCATCGAGCAGGCCCAGTGCCGTTGCCAGGTGGGACCGGTGCCGGAAAAACGCCTCGCTGGTGAGCATCGCCCGCTGGCGAGGGCGGGGCAGGTCGATGGGCTCGATGTGGACGATCCGTCCGGGTCGGGCCGACAGCACGATCACCCGGTCGGCCAGGAACACCGCTTCGTCGATGTCATGCGTCACCAGCAACACCGAGCGCGGCTCGCGCGCCAGTCGGTCCAGCAACCAGGTTTGCAGGGCAAGTCGGTTAAGCGCATCCAGCGCCCCAAACGGCTCGTCCAGCAGCAGCAAGGGACGTTCCGCCAGCATCGTGCGCAGGAAGGCGACACGCTGACGCATCCCGCCCGATAACTGGGAAGGCCAGGCTCGTTCGAAGCCAGCCAGGCCGAACTCCGGAAATCTGGCGGCTGCCATCGTCCGCGCTGCGGTCCGCGAATGGCCGTGGACTTCGAGGGCGAGGCAGGCGTTGTCGAGGGCAGAGCGCCACGGCAACAGCAGGTCGCGTTGCCGCATGTAGGCCGAACGTCCCGGGCGCAGCGCGAACGGGGTATCCACTCCGCTCAGGGTCACGGTGCCGGCCGTTTCGGCGAAGAGACCGGAGATGATGTCGAGCATCGTGCTCTTGCCCGACCCGGACGGGCCAATCAGGGCGACAAATTCGCCTTCGGCAATTTCGAACGAAATGTCATCGAGTGCGAGCAGCGTTTGGCCGCGCTCGACGTATTCCGCCGCGACATGGCGGAGACCAAGGGTGGGTGGAAGTTTCGACATGGTGGTGGACACGGAGATGCTCGTTTCCTACGCCGGCATGACCCGGATCAGGTTCAGCGGTCAGCGCCGGAATTCAGGCGCAATCTCAGCCCGGTTCACCCGGGCTCCCGGCATCGCGATCGTGCCTGAGTGTCGCATATCCCATGGGGACCGTCATCATCACGTGTCGCAGGGCACACGCCAGGTGCCTCTCAACCGTTCCGTCATCACAGGAAGGAAATCAGGTCGGATCGACACAAAATCGACACATCGCAGGACAAACTTTCTTCACACCTCGTCGCTAGGATGAACGAACGCTCATCCGGTTTCGCGAGGCGTGCCACGCAGGTCGGATAAACGAGGACCAAAAACGTCCTTATAAGCACCGATACTGTGGGAAGAGCGGGAAACAGTGGGGTTTCCCGTCAGATACGGAGCAGCATCCGTCATAGGAGGAGACATGGCGACAGTTGTTCGAAAAGCCCCGAAGCTCAGTGGCGACGCGGTGCGTGCCGAAGGGCTGAAGAAGCGCTTCGGCGAAACCGAAGCCCTCGCCGGAGTCGATCTCACGGTGAAGGCCGGCTCGGTGATGGGGCTCCTTGGTCCCAACGGTGCTGGCAAGACCACGACCGTCCGCATCCTGTCCACCCTGCTGCAACCCGACGCCGGGTATGCCGAGGTGGCCGGGATCGATGTGACAAAGGATCCGGAGGCCGTCCGCTCGTCGATTGGCCTCACCGGCCAGTACGCGGCAGTCGACGAAATCCTGACCGGCCGTGAAAACCTCATCATGTTTGGCCAGCTTTACCGGCTGACCCACAAGGCGGCGAAAGCCCGCGCCGATGAGTTGCTGGAGCGGTTCAACCTCACCGATGCCGGCAATCGCATGCTCAAAACCTACTCGGGGGGCATGCGCCGGCGGCTCGATCTCGCCGCCAGCCTGATCATTGCCCCGCCCGTGATCTTCCTCGACGAACCGACTACCGGTCTCGATCCACGGTCGCGCAACGGCATGTGGGACGTCATTGCCGATCTTGTCAACGATGGCACCACCGTCCTGCTCACCACGCAATACCTTGAGGAAGCTGACCAGCTGGCCGACCAGATCGTGGTCATCGACCATGGCCGGGTAATTGCCCAGGGCACTGCCGACTCCCTCAAGAGCGATCTTGGCGGCGAACGCCTCGAGATCAACGTCTCCCCCAGCACGGACCTCGCCCACGCTGCCGAAACCCTCCGCCGCATCGCCGGCAACGACATCGATGACGATGGCGTGACCGTCGACGCCCACACCCATCGGTTGACTGTCGCCTTCCCAGGTGGGGCACGCCGCCTCGCCGAGGCCATCCGCCAGATCGACGCCGCCGGTCTTGAACTGACGGACATCGCCGTCCGTCGTCCAACCCTCGACGAAGTCTTCCTGACCCTTACCGGCCGGCCGGCCGAATACGCCGACGAGGAGGCTGCATGAGCACCCAGTCCATCATCGCCGAGACCGGACCTGTCGCCACCGGTCGTGTCTCATCCGTCGCCACCGACCTCGAAATGGTGCATCGCGGTCGGGTGCTGAGCGTCCTCTCCGACTCCTATATCCTGGCCCGGCGCAGCCTGATGCGGGTGCCCCGGCAGCCAGACTGGCTGATGGGCGTCACCATCATGCCCATCATGTTCCTGCTGCTCTTCCGCTACATCTTCGGCGGCACCGTCCAGGCCACCATGCCACCCGGTGTGAGCGCAGTGAATTTCCTGGTCGCCGGTATCATCGTCCAGGGCCTTGTCTTCGGCACCCTCAACACCGCCCTTGGCCTGGCCCAGGATGCCAAGGACGGCATCATGGATCGCTTCCGGGCGCTGCCGATGACCCGCTCGTCGGTGCTGCTGGGTCGCATCCTCGCCGACATGGCGATTGCGACCTTCACCACCACCATCACCATCGTGGTGGGCCTGCTGGTCGGATTTCGCCCCACCGCCAATCTCTGGGAGTGGCTGGCCGCAATCGGGTTGATGCTCTATCTGGCGTTCGTGCTGGCCTGGGTCGGCGCGGTGATCGGCCTCTGGCTGAAGACGATCGAGGCCGTCAACTCGATCGGGTTCGTCATCATCTTCCCGCTGACGTTCATTTCCAGCACCTTCGTCTCACCCGAGTTCATGCCTTCGTGGTTGCGCGGATTTGCGGAAAACCAGCCCTTCACCCTCGTGCTGGATGGCGTGCGCTCGCTGCTGACCGGGTATCCGGAAGTGGGCAACAAGCCCTGGCTGGCGGTCCTCATCCTTACCGGCATGCTGGTGGTCGCGGCCCCGCTGGCCGTCTGGCTCTACGAACGCCGTTCGAAGGAATAGGTGAGCGATTTCTCATCGATATGGGCACCGGGTCAGGCTTCTGCCTGGCCCGGTTTCGCTTGTGCTTCCTGGAAGGTTGCGGGAATGGTCACCGACGCCTGAGTCCTGTCCGATCTTTCGCTGACGTCTCCGCCGTATGATCCTGAAGGGCAGGGGCAGAGGTGTGATTCACCGGCCTGGCTGGTATCGTCTGCAGCGATATCGAATCACCACATTCCGCTGGGAGGCTTGTCATGTCGTCCGATCCCGCCAGGGCCGCGATTACCTCGGTTCCCGATCGACTCCCCCTGTTCCTCAAGTCCCTGCTGCTGCCCGTGCTCGCCAGCGCGGTCGGTGGCGCGGCAACCGCTTCGGGCCTGCGCGACTGGTATCCCACCCTTGAGAAGCCCTCGTGGAACCCACCCCGGGGTGCGTTTGGGCCGGTCTGGACTACCCTCTACCTGCTGATGGGAATTGCCGACTACATCGTCGCTACCAGGGAGGGAGGGCAGGAGACGGCGACCAATGCCCGGCGCATCTACCGCATCCAGCTCGCCCTCAATACGGCCTGGAGCGTGATCTTCTTCGGCTTGCGGAAACCAGGCTGGGCGCTGGTCGACAACATGGCGCTTTGGCTGGCGATTGGTGCAACCATCCTTGCCTTCTGGCGGATCTCGCGCATTGCCGCCCTGCTCCTGGTTCCCTATCTCCTATGGGTCACCTTCGCCAACGTCCTCAACGCCAGCATCTGGTGGAAGAACCGCTAGACCACCTGCTCTCCGCCAACAGGCCAGCAATCTCGGCATTCCGGTGGCTTCATGCTGGAGGCTGGCGCCCCGCTGCACCACGTTCAGTACACTACAGGCCGGAATGGTTCTCCTTTCTGACCTGTTCGGAGTGTTCCCATCAACGACCCAGTTCCTTCGCCCCAACCTCAAGCCTGGCAACCACGGGGAGATGTGCTCCCGCGTCTTTCCGTGCTCCAGCAACGCATCATTGGCACGCTTGCTACGGCCTTCGCCGCCGCCGGTGAAGAGCTGTTCCTTGTCGGCGGCGTGGTGCGCGATGTGATGCTGAGCCATCGTCCACCTGCCGACCTCGATCTCGCGTCCTCGGCCGTCCCGTCAACCATCAAGCAGATCGCCACCACGTTCGACCACGCGGGCACCTACGACATGGGTGAGCGGTTTGGCACCATCGGCATCGTCTTCCCGACCCCGGACGGTGAGGCGATCCCCGTCGAGATCACCACCTATCGCAGCGAGGAATACGAGCCCGGCAGCCGCCATCCTGCCGTGGCATTCGGCACCTCGATCGAGGACGACCTCGCCCGCCGCGATGTCACCATCAACGCCATGGCCGTTAACGTGGTCGATGGCACCCTCGTCGACCCGTTCTATGGTCAGGCGGACCTCCACATGGGTATGCTGCGTGCCGTCGGCGATCCCGACGAGCGCTTCCGCGAGGATCCGCTTCGCCTGCTTCGCGTTGCCCGTTTCGTCTCCCAGTTGGGCTTCACCATCGAAGCCGAAACCAAAGCGGCCATGATTCGCCAGGCCGGCACCATCGAGACCATTAGTGCCGAGCGTATCTTTGCCGAGTTGACCCGCCTGCTCGTCGGCCCCTACGCGGACCACGGCCTCGATGCCTTGCTCGAAACCGGGCTCTTCGGTCGCGTCATGCCCGAATTGATCGCCCTCGAGGACACCGCCTGGGACCGGCCGGACGGCTATCGCGAAAAGGATCTGTGGGATCACACCAAACGGGTCGTCATGCAGGCTCCCGCACGCCCCGTCGTCCGCTGGGCCGCCCTACTCCACGACGCAGCCAAACCACTCACCCGCTCGGTCGATGAGCGCGGCGAGGTTCACTTCTTCGGCCACGAGCGACTGGGGGCCGAGATCGCCCGCAAGCTGCTCAATCGTCTCAAGGCCGACAAGGCCACCACCCAGGCCGTCTCACGGCTCGTCGACCTGCATTTCCGCCCGGCCTCCTACG
>JAEZJB010000387.1 GCA_023415845.1 Chloroflexota bacterium
GACGATTCGTCCGAACCCTGTTACTCCGGCCCTGGCGTCGAATATGCGTGGCTGCGCCGTCTGGGCTCCCTCACCGGACAGATGAAAGAAAGCCAATCGGACTGGCCAAATTGCTGGAAAGTTGAGAATTATTCCTGTATCGATGCCCTTTGGGAGCGAAAATGGGTCCCACGTGGGGTAAACTTCAGGGAGATGTTCGCACCGCCGACTCCTGCGATGTGTCGGGTCGGTGCGATCTGGTGTTGGCGGGCAGGCAGAGGCGACAGGTTTGACGGCATCCAGGGTCGTGGTAGTTGGTTCGAATCACGAATACGCACCGGTCGCCATGCGAGAACGCCTGGCGTTTTCCGGAGAGCACCTCACTGAGGGGCTGCAGCAATTGCGCAGCCATGTCGCCGAGGGGCTGATTCTCTCTACCTGCAACCGCACCGAGATTTATGCCGTCGAGGAGCACGGGCAGGACGCCCGGCACGAGATTTTCTCCTTCCTCTCCGGGTATCACAGCGTCCCTACCAATCTCCTCGAACGTGCCTCCTATTCACACGCCGGCGACGAAGCGGTCTCCCATATGTTCCGCGTCGCCAGCGGACTCGATTCTCTCGTGCTCGGCGAGCCGCAAATTCTGTCCCAGATTCGCGATGCGCTCGATCACGCTCGTGACGTTGGCGCGGTCGGCCCCGTCCTCCAGCGCCTGACGACCGAAGCGTTGCGGACCGGAAAGCGTGCCCGCACCGAAACCGATATCGCTCGCAATCGTGTCTCCATCTCCCATGCCGCAATCGATCTCGCCCGCGCGGAGATGGATGGCTTCGAGGGTCGCACCGCCCTCATTCTTGGCGCCGGCAAGATGGCCACCCTTACGGCCAAGCTCCTGCGCGCCAATGGCATCGATGAAATCCTGGTCGTCAACCGCTCCATCGAGCGCGCTCAGGAACTTGTCGCTGCGGTTGGTGGATTCGTCGTCCCCATCACTGGCCTCCGCCATGCCATCAATGCAGCTGACCTCGTGATTGGTGCTGTCGCCGTCGATGACCCTCTCGTCACGCCAGACCTGCTCGATGCTCGCACTCGCCCGCTCTGGCTCATCGACATTTCCGTCCCGCGTTCCATCGATCAGGAGTGCGGAGATGTGCCGGGTGTCCATGTCCGCGACGTCGATGCTCTGGAGCCCTACGCCGAGGAAACGCGCCTTCAATACGCGGATGAAGTCGGCAAGGTCGAGGTGCTGGTCGGTAGAGCTGTTGCCGGGTTCGAAGAGTGGAGCCGAAGCCGTGCCGCGATCGAAGGCATCAGCCGAGTCCGGGACCACTACGACGGCGTCGCCAGCACCGAACTGAGTCGGACGCTTCGCAGGCTGGGCCATCTCTCCGAGCGCGACCGTCATCAGGTCGAGTTGCTCGCCCATTTCATCGCTCGCAAGCTCGCTCACGCCCCCATCATGGCGCTTCGCGAGGCGCGAGACGACGAAGACGTCAATCGAATTCTCGCCACGCTTGGGCCGGACGAAGCCTGACCAGGCTCGTCAGCTACCAGCAGGCATCTGCGCCGTCCACCCCCAAAGCCAGGCGCTCACCACAGGAGTCAACGATGACCGCCAGCCCCGCGTCGACCGCTACGTCCCGTTCGCGATCCGCCAGCGCCTTTGCCACGGCCCGCGAGCGCATCCCAGGCGGCGTCAATAGTCCCGTTCGCGCGTTTCGCTCGGTCGGAGGCGAACCAGTCTTCGTTGCTCGTGGCGCTGGTTCCCGTTTCTATGATGTCGACGGCAATTCTTACCTCGACTACGTCCTTTCCTGGGGACCGCTGATCCTCGGGCATGCGCATCCCGAGGTCGTGGACGCCACCGTCGCTGCCATTCGCAATGGCACTAGTTTCGGTGCTCCCACCGAAGCCGAGACCGAACTTGCGGCGCTCATCATGGATGCCGTTCCCGCCGTCGATCTGGTTCGGTTGGTCAACTCGGGCACCGAAGCCACCATGAGCGCCCTCCGGCTTGCGCGGGCAGCCACCGGTCGCGACAAGATCATCAAGTTCGCGGGCTGCTACCACGGCCACGCCGACATGCTTCTGGTTCAGGCTGGAAGCGGCGTCGCCACGCTGGGTCTGCCTGATAGTCCGGGTGTTCCCGCCGGTGCCACGCAGGATACGCTCGTCGCCCCCTATAACGATCTGGACGCCGTGCAGGCGCTTTTCGACGAGTACAGGGACCAGATCGCGGCCGTCATCATCGAGCCTGTGGCCGGCAATATGGGGCTCGTCGAGCCGCTGTCCGGATTCCTTGAGGGGTTACGGTCACTCACCGAAGCCAACGGTTCGCTGCTCATCTTCGACGAAGTCATGACCGGGTTTCGTGTTGCCCGTGGTGGTGCGGTCGAACGGTTCGGGATCACTCCCGACCTCATCACGTTCGGCAAGGTCGTCGGTGGCGGCTTCCCGTTGGCTGCCTACGCCGGACGCCGCGAGGTAATGGAACACGTCGCACCAGCCGGCTCCATGTACCAGGCGGGGACTCTTTCCGGAAATCCGGTCGCCACTGCCGCTGGCATCGCCACGCTCAAGGTGCTCGCTCGCCCAGGCGAGTGGGAGAAGGCCGCCACCTCCACCACCACTCTGATCGAAGGGTTGAAGACCGCTGCCGAGAAGACAGGCACCCCTATCCAGGCGTCCGCCGTCGGAACCATGGCCGGCTTCTTTTTCAACACCGCGCCGGTTCACTCCTACGATGACGCGAAGACGAGCGACACCGCCCGGTTCGGCCGCTTCTTCAACGCGCTTCTCGACCGGGGTGTCTACTTTGCCCCGTCACAGTTCGAGGCGCTCTTCCTGTCGACCGTGCATTCCACCGCTGATCTCGAGGAAACCCTGGCCGCCGTCGAAGAGGCGTTCGCCGTCTCCGCTTGATGACCCGATACCCGGGCGCAGGCCTTGCCCGGGTTGCACTCTCCCGCGGTGTGGCAGCACGGCTGGGTTGGCATCTGTTCGGTGGGACATACGAGACTGCACATAGTTCGTATGTCCCGCCGAGCGGTCTTTAGGGAGCGTCACCTATCGCGGTGAGGAATCCGTCGCGGCTGCCGAAAAACACCCGTCCTCCCGCCACGATCGGTGAGGTGTCGATCTGGTCGCCTGCGAGGAAGTACCAACTCGCGGACCCATCAGCGAGGTTAATCGCCAGCATCGTGGCATTCGCCCCCACGAACACCAGGTCACCACTGATCGATGGCGCTGTCAGCGCTGCCTTGCCGGTCGCGTAGAGCCAGTGCTGCTCTCCCGTCGCCAGGTCCAGCCCGTAGATTCCACCGTCCGCGTCGGCAACAACCACTATCTCTCCGTTCGTTGCCGGAGAATTGCTGCTCCCGTGCAGGGTCGTCCACCGCACGGCTCCCGATTCCATGTCCAGCGCACTGAGTTCACCAGCCTGGGTTGTCACGAGCACCATACCGGAACTCGTCACCGGTGAGGCGAACACCGCGCCTGTCACGCGCTGTCGCCACGCCACTCGACCACTGTCGATGTCGACCCGATAGGTGATTCCTTCATCGGTCGCATAGAAGGCCATCCCGTCGACCACCGCAGGCGTGCCAAACACGATTCCCTCTGTGGGAATCCTCCACACCGTTTCCCCGGTCTCTCGATCCAGAGCATAGGCCCAGCGTTCCTGGCTCGTCACGATCACCAGCTTGTCAGTCAGCACCGGCGACGACTGGCCAACATACTGCAGCGGCACTGACCATTTCGGTTTACCAGTCGAGGCATCCCACGCGCCAAACGTGAATCCGCCGCCGGCGTAGACCATCCCATCCGCTACAGCGGGAGAAACCCGTGTCACGTACGTGGTGACCGGCACCTCCCAAAGATTGGCGCCACTCATCGCGTCAACCGCCACGAGCGATCCCGACTTCGTCATCAGGTACAGCACGCCTTGCGAAAGGGTGGCGGCAGCATGCACCTCACCTCCGGTGTCGTACTGCCAGAGTCGGGTCGCGTCTGCGCCAGGGGCTGGGCCAGGCATCATCCCGTCATGCTGGGCGTTGCCGCCCGACATCGTCACCTCGCCTGATACCTGGTCACCTTCCGGTGTCGAAGCGCTTGACGAGGGCATCGCAGGGGTACCCATCATCAGCACCTGGGGCGTCGGCTCGAATTCCCGGTTTGCCTGAAACGCCCGAACTCCCACGAAGCCAAGCAACAGGCTCGCCGAAACTCCGAGCACCAGTCCAATCGCGCGCAGCGATGACGGGTTCGCTCGCAATTGCCAGATGCCAACCACCATCAGGAGCACGCAAACGATCCAGATCGGGATGCCAATGATCGGATCCGGGTTGACAGCCAGGGTGATCAGGATGACCGCGAGACCACCCGCGAATAGACCTTCACCACCGCGAACATCGAGGAGCCGTCGCCGCGATTCCGCCCGACGCTCCTGCTCGAGTCGTTTCGCCAGCGCCGCGAGTCCTGCCGATGAGTCCGACGATGGCCGGGGGCTGACAGCCGTAACGTCGCTGCCGCAGGACACACAGAAGTGCGCATCCTCTGCGTTTTCCCATTGGCAGGTGGGGCAGGCTCGAACGTAGGCGCTATACCCGGTCCAGTGGCGAGAAGATGCGCCATGGACCTTGCCGCCGAGCGGGTTGGTGGGGGTCGAGTCTTGCTGGGCCATCGTCGCATACCTCGTGATGCCCGCCATGATACTGGATTCGCCCGGCACAATCGCTGCAAAAACGACCGAGAGCCTGCTTGTGGTGCAGGCTCTCGGTCGTCAGGTGACTTTATGGAGATTGTCCGGGTTTGAATTGCGCCTCACGGCTTTGGCGTTCCCACCAGAATCGTCCAGGGCATTGAGCCCGTCAGCTGGACAACATTCAGAGACATGCTGGCGAACTCACCGAATGCCGCCTGCGACCAGAAATTCCGGTGATCCGGATCGGATCCTTTTGGCGTCATATCCAGATTCTTCCCGCGTGCCGCGTTTGCTAGGCAGAAGAAGGGCTCACGAGGAACGCTCAGCACCACATACTTGCTCGCCACTCGTGCCAGTTCCGCCAAAGCCTTGTCCGGCTGGTGAAGGTGCTCCAGCACTTCGAAGCAATACACCAGGTCAAAGGCGTTGTCTGGCTGGTCAATGGCGTAGATGTCGCCCACCGAAAAGGTGCCTCGCGGGTTTCGGCGCTGCGCCAGCCTGACCGAATCTTCCAGCACATCGAATCCTGTGATCTGCGCGGTCGGCAATGCCGTCTGCAGGATGTCAGCCACAAATCCCTCACCACAGCCAGCATCGAGCAGGGTGTGTGGGTTAAGTCCCACGATGATCTCGGTGATCTTGTGGTGGAAGCGGTCGATCAGCTTTCGTTGAACCGGGTTATCGCTCATGTGTTTGCGATAGTTGCTGGTATCGACCTGAACATTGCCGTCATAGATGAAGGTTTCGCTGATGCTCACACAAGGGTCCTTTCGGCAGTGCCTGCGTTGGCTTCGACAGGATCAGTCATTGGGTGCCGCGCAATCCACCACCTGACTCCCACATACAGGATCGGGATCGCAGCGAAGAGGGCGAAGCGGTAGACGAGTGCCGCGGCGATTACTGGGTCGCCCGGTATGTCGGCGAGGCGCGCAACAACATACATCAATGCTTCGCGAACCACCGCACCTCCGGGAATCGGGCTTAGCATACCAACCAGAATTGGCAGCGTCGTCAGCCCCAGCACGAACTCCACCGTTGGCTCAACGTGAAAAGCTGCCACCAGCAGACCAAGCACCACGCCCTGGATAATCCAGTAAACAAGGGTCACGGCGAGGGCCTGGATCGCCTCTCGCGGGCGCTCGCGCGGTGCGAGCAGGATTCTGCTTGCGGCGCTGAAAATGCGCGCCCGACGATCGGCGGTCTTCAGGAACCACCACGCCGCGAGGAGCACGATGACCAGCCCGATCGCTCCGAAGGTGGCATAGAGCCGCGCCGAGGAAGAAAGTTCATCGCCCACCGCCGACGTCGCACCGTTTGCCAGCAGCATCCAGAGCAGTGTGCCCAGCCCGAGCACGATCACGTCCATTCCGATTTCCCAGACGGCAATGGTGCCAGTGGCCCGTGCGTCGAGGCCAAGTGCTCGCTTCGTCAATGCGGCTCGCGATGGAACGGCAAGCCCAACCGGTGCGGCGTAGTTGATGACGACGGATGTGAGGAATGCCTCGGAAGCTCGTGGGAAGTTGGATTTTCCTCGCGCCATCTCAACGAGGATGTGCCACCGGTAGCAGAGCAGCAGCAGGCTGGCGACGTAAATCGGTGCGGCAATCACCAGGAGCGAATACCGCGTATCGGCGATCACATCGGCCAGGTTTGCCAGCGATCCCTGCACCCAGAGAACCAACACTGCCAGCACCACGCTGCCTACGAATATGACGGGCGTCGGAATCCGTAGGAGTGGGCCGAGGCGTTTTCGCCAGCCTGTCGGCGCGACAGTGATAATTGGTGTGGTTGTCGATCCGCGCTCGTGATCCGTCACACGCCAGGCTCGGAAATGGAGACTTCGACGAATTCAGGGCGAGAACCTAATCCGACGGTGGCGCCGAGGGGTAGGCTGGATCCTCGAGCTGGCTCGTGGGAACGATGCGTCTGGTACTCTCCCAGCAGCCCAAGCCCGAAGAATTGGGTTCCGATGACAACCAGCAGCACCGAAAGCAGCAACAGTGGGCGGGTACCGATCGCTTCGTTGAACAGCACCTTTTCGATGGTGAGCCACAGGCCCAGCATGATGCCAAGGGCCATCGAGAGCAGCCCAGGAAGCCCGAACAGATGCATCGGTCTCTGCCGGTACTGCGTAAGGAAGATCACGGTCAGCAGGTCGAGGAAGCCCTTCGTCAGGCGAGACCAGCCATACTTCGACGAGCCCCACTTCCTCGCATGATGCTTGACCGGAAGTTCACCGATCCGAAACCCCTCGGCACTTGCCAGCACCGGTGTAAACCGGTGGAGCTCACCGTAAAGCCGGATTGATGAAGTCACCTCTCGACGATAGGCCTTGAAACCACAATTGAAATCGTGCAGTTGGACACCGGTGGTTTTCCGCACAGTCCAGTTGAACACCCTGCTGGGTGCCGTCTTGCCTAGCGGATCCTGGCGCCGCTGCTTCCAGCCCGACACAAGGTCATATCCCTGGCCGATCATGGCCAGGAAGTTCGGCAGTTCATCCGGGTCATCCTGCAGGTCACCATCCATGGTGATCACTACGTCACCTTGAACCAGCGCGAAACCGGTGGAGAGCGCCTGCGCTTTGCCAAAATTCCGACGGTGCTTCACGCCGATGACGCGCGCATCCTGCTGGTTCATTCGCTGGATGAGGTTCCATGTTCCGTCGGATGAGCCATCGTCGACGAAGACAATTTCGTAGGGGAGACCGATCTGCCCGAGCCGGTCGGATAATCGCTCGTAAAGTTCTGGCAGGTTGCCTTCCTCATTCATTACCGGAATGAGAATCGACAACGATTCCACTGGTCTCGGGGTGATATCGGCAGTCAGCGACACCATCGGCTGGGGAATGGCTATCTCCGCCTCAATCGTGCGGCTTGAACCACGGCCTGTGCGCTCGGACACGGGAGTTTGGAGAGTAGGGACAGGAATCGCCGCTTCCACTGTGGATCATGCTCCGGGACTCTGCGACGGAACACCTGGCCAATCGCAACAGGTGTTTGCACCTGGTCGATCGTCGGCCAGCGCAACTGCCTGACTATAGCGGGGGCAGTCGCCATGGCGCAAACGTCGGCACATCAAGAAGGTGCGCCCGCTTGCCGTTAGCCTTCCACGGGTGATGCAGGAATCGAGAGATCGTCGTCGGCGATATGCGAGGTGTACACGATATTCCCCGCTTCATCGGTCACGTAGATGTCAGTGAATCGCGAAGGTGAATCGGGCAACCGGAACATCTGCATCACCGCTCCGTCCTGCGCAACGATCAGCGAGCATACAGGCAGGCGCTCGCCATTGTGGTCGATTCCCCAGACGTCATGCGTGATCTTTGGATCGAAGTCCCACCCGACCACCATGCCCATGCTGTTTGCCTTGGAAATGCCAACCTGGCCGACGCCATCACAGGTTGGGCAGCTCTGTTCCATGCTGTAAAGCTGCACCTGGCGTGATGAAGTCAACGTGCTGTTTAGCAAGGTGTGATTGGCAAGTTCTGCCGCCGACCGGTCCAGTTCTTGTTGCAGCGACCAGCTCCAGGTTCCAAGCACGAGAACGGCAAGCACCAACGGCGCGATGATCGCTGTCGGCAGCCATCGCGACCAACTCTTTGATGACGACAATGCAATGGCGGGCTCGACAATCGGCTCAACGGCGTCGTCGGATGTATCCTCTCGGCCGAGCCGAGCCCGGATCGCGCTCCACCCGTCTGGCGAGGGGGCACCGGCATCTCCTGCACTAAGTGCAAGTCCGATGCCAATCGTCTGGAGCGCCGTGAATTCCGCTTGGCAGGAATCACACCAGCGCAAATGCTGCTCCACGATCCCACGGTCAAACTGGTCGAGCGCATCCAGCACATACGCGCCGAGCAATTCCCGGCAGGATTCGCAAGCATCGTCTGGCTCGGTTGTCATATCTTCTGCGGTAGGGAGGTGGTTCATGGTGCCGTAACCCCCTTCTCCTCCAGGTGCTCTCTCAGCTTTTTCATCCCAAGCCGTATCCGTGTCTTGACTGTTCCCAATGGTTCACCAAGTACCTCGGCGACCTCTCGCTGTGTCAATCCCTGGTAGAAGGCCAGTTCGACCGCTTCGCGTTGATGGTGCGGGAGTGTCTTCAGCGCCTGCCGCATCACCGACCGGAGTTCCTGCAGTTCGGTGGAGAGTTCGACCCAGGCCGTCTCGTCCTTCACATTTGCCATCATTTGGACGGGATCTGCGCTCCCGGCTCGCTGAGGCCGCCGGTTCCGCTTGCGAATCTCGTCGATGGCAAGGTTGTGAGTGATGCTGAGCAACCAGGTAATGTAACTGCCCCTCGCGGGCGAATAACTCTTTCCTTGCCGCCAGGCTTTGACAAAGACTTCCTGAACGAGTTCCTCTCCGGATTGCCGATCCCCAAGCATGCGCGTGGCAAATGCCAGAATGACTCTCCCGTACCGGTTGTAGAGCACTTCGAGGGCCTGGGTCGATCCTTCGGCCACCATCTCGGTGAGCGCGGCATCCTCAAGTTCCAGCAGGTCACTGGCAGGGACTGTCATGCCGCTACGCCTCTGGTCTGGACACGCCAGCAGATGGTGGCCTCGCTCTGTATGTGCTTACGGATGTCAATGGAATTTGGATCTGTGCGTGGGGACATGGACGGATACGGACTCCGGGCAGGGGCGCACGGTCGGCTGGTAGGTCGTTCGATCGTGGGTCGTTACGTGGACTCGGGAACGATCCGGAAGCAAGTCTACAGCAGTGGTTTCAGGTGATTTCACCTGGCAGTCGGCTCGCGGCCGAGTCATCGGGCAACCCGAGGGCAGCCCTGGCCTCCGCTACTGTCGTCAGCGAACCGGTCACCAGGATCGTGCGGGGTTGATTGCCCGGATCATGAGTGGCAATTGCTGCTCTCAACGCTTCCGCAACCGATGGCGAGGACAGAACTCTCCCGCCGAGCGCTCTGAGCGAGAGTGCGAGATCCTCCACGGCGAGCCTCCGAGGTGACGCGGGAGCAGTCGCGGTCCACATGTCTACAGCCCCTCGTAACGGACTCAGGACGTCCCTCGGAGACTTGTCCGCCAGCATCCCGATGATCGCGAGCAGGCTCCGCTCCGGAAATCTCTCCCTGATTGCCTCCGCCAGCATCGTCATCGATGCTGGGGTATGAGCTCCATCGATGACGACAGTCGTAGCCTCATCGATCTCCACCACCTCAAACCGGCCAGCCAGTGAAACTGACCGGAGTCCGGAATGAATTGATTCCTCCGACACCCAAAGTGATGGCAACGTCCGGCCGACCGTCGTCAATGCCGCAATCGCGAGTCCGGCGTTTTCCACCTGGTGCCGCCCGTGAAGCGTCACCGCCAGATGGTCGAGGGTCAAGTCATGGCTCCGGAACGTGAAGTCGTCACTCGTTCCAGTCGCCTCCCAATCCCGTCCGGCAATCTGGAGCGGTGAATTCACCTCGCGGGCGCGTTCTACAATCACCTGCATGGCGTCGGACAACTGGTTCACCGAGAAAGCCGGCACGCCAGGCTTGATGATTCCCGCCTTGTTCGCAGCGATCTCGGAAATCGTCGAGCCGAGAATCGCGGTGTGCTCGAGGTCGAGCCTCGTGATCAGGCTCGCCACGGGTAGCACCACATTCGTCGCATCGAGCGTCCCGCCCATGCCGACTTCCAGCACCACGGCATCGCACGCGGCGACCTTGAACCACTCCAATGCAATCGCTGTCGAGAGTTCCCAGGCGGTGAGCTGCCCGATCTCCGGCGAATCGTGCTCAACACCGAGTGCCGCCTCGCGCACAACCTCGACGGCCCGCGCAAACGCGTCGTCGTCAATCGGCCTGCCGTTGACGGCGAATCGCTCGTTGAAGCGATGGAGGTGTGGGGACAGGAACCGTCCTGTCGTGAGACCGCTCGCGGACAGCATCGCGGCCGCGATGCTGGATGTCGATCCCTTTCCCTTGCTCCCCGCGACGTGAAGAATGGGATACGAACGATCTGGTCTGCCCAGCGCCTCCAGCACCCGCTCGGTTCGAATCAGGCCCAGCCTCGCCGCATCGTCGCCCGCGAACGGATTGCTGATGAACCCACGGTCATAGCCTGACCGCTCGTGGATGAATGCGAGCGCCTCGGCGTAACTTATGGCCATAAGTGTGGCACCCATGCGGTTTGCAAAGACCCATATCGGCGCCTCACGCCGTCCCGGGCCGACTCCACGAGTTGGTGCATGCCATCCAGGGCCGGGTCCAGCTCGGGGAAGTCGCGCCGGAAGTGGCTGCCCCGGCTTTCCTCCCGCTCCAGCGCCGACCTCGTGATTTCAATCGCGAGTTTGAGCATATGCCGCAATCCGATCGGCACGACGGCCGTGTCTCGATCAAGTGCGGAAAGTGCGTTAAGGGCGGTCTGTAGGCCATGTGCATCACGTACCACGGCCACGTGAAGCGACATCTGCTCCTGGATTCGACGTCCGATTGCCCACTGGTCGGCTGTCGTCGGAGTGGGATCGCCGGGTGGTTCGGGAAAGCGTGAACTGTTGGGAGCAACCGCCCAGGCGTCGTTACGAGCCGCAACCGCATCGGCGGCGCGAAGGCCAAAGACCAGTCCTTCGAGCAGGGAATTGCTCGCCAGTCTGTTCGCGCCGTGCACCCCGGTGCAGGACACTTCGCCGATCGCCATCAAGCCCGGCATCGAGGTCCACCCTTCCGTGTCTGCCACCACTCCACCCATGAAGTAGTGGGCAGCTGGCGCGACCGGAATAAGGTCGTCGGTAATGGAGAGACCTGTGTCGGCGAGCCTCTTCGCGATGGTGGGAAATCGACGTAACACGAGGTCGCGATCGAGGTGCCGCAGGTCGAGGAAAACCGGCTGCCCGTCGTGAGTCGTCACTTCGTGTTGAATGGCCCGCGCCACGACGTCTCGGGGAGCCAGTTCCGCCAATGGATGGAGGCCCGGCATGAACCTGGCTCCCTGTTGGTCCACCAGATAGGCGCCTTCGCCTCGAATGGCTTCGGTGATCAGGAACGGATCGACCCCATCAATCGACAACACCGTGGGATGGAACTGGGTAAATTCGAGATCGGCCACGGTCGCCCCTGCCTGGAGCGCCATTGCGATCCCGTCACCCGAGGCTCCCGGTGGGTTCGATGTCACCGCCCAGAGTCGACCCGCCCCACCGTTGGCCAGTACGGTGGTGGTTGCCAACACACGTCGGAACGATGCTTCTCCCTCTGTGTGCAGCACCGCTCCCAGGCATCGCCCTTCAGCCGTCAGCAGCTCGACCGCCGCGGTGTGCTCGAGCACCTCCAAATGTGATTGCTCGCGGAGTTTGGCCACCAGAGACCGCTCGATTTCCGCCCCGGTAGCATCCCCGCCAGCGTGCAGGACCCGGTTCCGGCTGTGAGCCGCCTCTCGCCCCAACGCAAGTTCACCGCCTTCGGCATCGAATCGCGTGCCCTGCTCGATCAACCAGGTCACCGCAGCAGGTGCGTGTTCAACGAGCACCCGGACGGCATCCGCGTCGCATAGCCCCGCTCCCGCCGCCATCGTGTCGATGTAATGGAGTTCCGGATCGTCATCGGCCCCAAGAGCCACCGCCAGGCCGCCCTGCGCATACCAGGTGTTGCTTTCTCCCAGTGCCCCCTTCGTCACCACGATCACGGGCACGTTGCTCGGCAGGCGCAATGCGAACGACAGTCCTGCAATCCCGGCGCCTATCACCAGAATGCCGGTAGTGAGGTCATTGTCTGCGGAAGACGCTGTGGTTTCTGTGCGCAGTTCACCCGCGGGAGGAGAAATGTTCATCTTGGTCGTGTCTGAACCTCGAAGGGTGGTTGGGCGTCAGGAGCCTGCAGGCAGTCGCAGGTCGAGAAATCCCATATCGGAAATGCGGGCCTCGGGGATGACCGAGAGCGCCAGGAAGGCCAGTTGCCCGAACGGACTCGCGAGTTTGCAGCCGAGCGATTTTGCCGCCTGCTCAACCTCCGCAAACCCTGCCGCCGTCGCTTCCGCCCCCTGGTCACTGAACAACCCGGCGATTGGCAGCGGAAGGTGAGCGAGCACCTGTCCGTCCGCCACGACAGCAAGTCCACCACCGAGGGTGGCGACCGTCGCAACGGCGCCCAGAATATCAGGATCGCTCACGCCCACACAGACGATGTTGTGGGCATCATGCGCGACCGAGCTTGCAAGCGCCCCTCGCTGCAGCGAAAACCCTCGCACCAACCCCACTCCAAGCCGACCGCTTGCATGGTGGCGGTCCACACAGATCATTTTGGCGAGATCACGTTCGACCGAGAACTGGTCCGGTTCCGGCAGCGGTTCTGCACTCAGGTCCACCATGGTCGTGACGATCTGGTTCGGCACGACTCCCACCGCACGGTCCCTGAGTTCCGTGGGCAACGCCAGGTTCGAGAGCCGGAGTGGGGCCATATGAACGGTGTCCAGCAACGCCTGCGGCACGGGCGATTCGGAGATCGGTTCGATCAGAACACCATGCTCCGCCACCAGTCTGCCCTGGTGAATCGTGTGCTCCACGGTCATATCGCCCAGGTCGGAGAGGGTAATCAGGTTGGCTGTGTAGCCGGGCGCCACCGCTCCCACCTTCCCCAGTCGCCAGTGCTGCGCCGGGTTCCACGTCGCCATCTGCAGCGCGCGAATCGGCGGTAGCCCCAGCGAGACGGCTCTCCGCAGCGTGGCGTCCATATGCCCATGCGTTATCAGGTCGTGCGCGTCGCGATCGTCTGAGCAGAACGCAATCCGGTGCCACGTCTGGTCAGTCACCAGCGGCAGGAGTTCCTCAAGGTTTTTCTCGGAACTGCCTTCCCTGATCAGGATGAACAGCCCTGCCTCGAGCTTCTCGCGTGCTTCCTCCAGAGTTACGGATTCATGGTCCGAATCCATTCCGGCCGCAATATACGCCTGGAGTGGTCTTCCTCGCAGGCCCGGTGCATGCCCATCCAGGGGCTTGCCTCTCCC
>JAEZJB010000214.1 GCA_023415845.1 Chloroflexota bacterium
TCGATGACTTCATCGGACATGGACGGGATGCTCCTCACGTCGTCGGCCGGGCAGTGTTGTCACGAGCCTATCACGAGGCGGCCCATGACGGATCGATCGTGTCGACGGCAAATGCGCCAGGGAACATGGCGCGGAGCCAGGCTACTTCCTCCGCAGCGCGCTCGATCTCTCCGTTGTCGCGGAACATCGTCCAGGGGTATCGCCCCTCGGCAGCGCGCTCTTCCACTTCACGCATCGATGCGAGTTGAAGGCGTTCGATCTCGCGTACGACTTCGAACGCGTTGAACCGGCCATAGGCGGAACAGAGGGTGTCGAGCCGGTGGGGAAGATCGTCGGTCAACTGGAATCCGCACTCTAGCGCGTGAGCGTCCCCACGCAGCGGTACGAAATAGAGGGCCATCTGGGCAAGGTCGGTCAGGCGCTCACCGGGCTCGGCGAAATCCCAGTCGATGAGGCCAGTGAGCGTGGACCCCTGCCAGAGCGTATTCCAGGGGCCAAGGTCACCATGGCGCATGATCTGCCCCGGTTGCTTGCCCGCCTGGCGGCTTCGCCAGACGGTGTCTGGAGGAAATGTCAGGTCCTCGGTCAGATCGTGGAGTTGCTTAAGCATGATGCCCGCCTGTTCCAACCCGTCGTCGGCGAACATGGGAGCGGCCCAGGGGCGAAGCATGACCCTTCCGGGCAGGAACGAGATCATTTCCCGGCCATCCGGGGCTGTCCCGAGCGGCTCTGGGGCAAGCATGAAACCTGCCTCCCGAAGATGCCTGAGCAATGTGTGGACCGCTGGCACCCACGGGCCACCCGAGCGGTAGACGATGTTGCCCCGCCGTGTGACCCGATTGACTGCACCACCGGTTAGTACTTCTTCATCATTCATTCGCTCACCATACCAGCGACGGATGAATGGGTGGCCTTTTTGCGGGTTTCAGGCGGAAATGACCTGTTCTCGCAGCGTGGCGAGCATGGCGTTGGTGAACGCGTCGAGATCGGCAGGGGTGCGCGAGGTGACCAGGACGTAGCCCCCAGCCGGGCAGGTGAACACCTCTTCGTCGACCCAGTTTGCGCCGGCGTTGACCAGGTCGGTTCGAACCGACGGATAGGAGGTCGCGGTTTTGCCTGCTGCAATACCGGCCTCGACGATGAGCCATGGGCCGTGGCAGATGGCGGCGATGGGTTTGCCCGCATTGGCGAAATCTCGAACGAGGTTCACAGCTTTCTCGTTGAGGCGAAGGGTGTCGGCATTGACGGTGCCGCCAGGAATGACAAGCAGGGCGTAGTCGCTGGCATCAACCGCTTCGAGCGTGGTGGTCGGCTCAATGCGGCGACCAGGGTCTTTGTCGCCAACAAGTGTTTCAATGGTCGATTGTTCGGGAGCGCCAATGGTGACCTCAACGCCCGCCTGCCGCAGTTTCTCGACCGGAATGACCAGTTCATCCTGCTCAACGCCATAGTTGGTGGTGATCACAAGGGCCTTCTGGTGGCTCAGGTTGGTGTCGGTCATGAGTATTCATCCTGTTCGTCATGGGAGATGTCATGAGACTTCTGCCTCAAGCTCGCGGAGGCCCGTAGCGCTGGCAGAGGTGCTCTGAATCGGCATCCTCCAGGATGCGCCACTGCCGCGTACGCGAGCCGCTGCTTCATCACCCTAGCATCGGGAATCGAGGTGGCAGCAAGACGCCTGATCGTCTGGGGAGTGGATGCACACAAGCCATATGAGGCCAATTGCATTCATGCCTCCCTTCCAGGGCCGAAGGTGGCGCTCTCTATACTGAGGCTACGTGACCGACGTTGAGATGGAAGGAACCTTGTCATGAGCGTGAAATTTGGACTCTTCGTGCCGCAGGGCTGGAAGATGGATCTGGTGGGCATCGACGATCCCATCGAGCAGTACGAGGCGATGACAGCGGTTGCCAGGGAAGCCGATAGGGGCCCATGGGATTCGGTTTGGGTCTACGATCACTTCCATACCGTGCCCGAGCCGACAATGGAGACGACCTTCGAGTGCTGGACGGTTTCGGCGACGCTCGCGCGCGACACCGAGCGAGTTCGGATCGGCCAGATGGTGGGTTGCAATGGTTACCGCAATCCCGCGCTTTACGCCAAGATCGCATCAACCGTAGACGTCGCATCCCATGGACGGCTTAACGCGGGGATTGGCGCTGGCTGGTACGAACACGAGTGGCGAGCCTATGGATATGGATTCCCGGACGTACCCGAGCGGATGGGCATGTTCCGCGAGGCGGTCGAAATCATTCACAGGATGTGGACCGAAGACCGGCCGGAGTTTCATGGAAAGCGCTATACGATCGACGGGCCGATCAATGAGCCGAAGAGCGCGGTGCCAGGTCAAAAGGTAAAGATGTGGATCGGTGGTGGTGGAGAGCGCGTCACCCTCAAGCTGGTTGCCCAGTATGGCGATGCCTGCAACGTGGGGCGCGACCCGGAGGTCTGCCGGCACAAGCTCGAGGTACTCAAGCGCCACTGTGACGACGTGGGACGCGACTATGAGAGCATTATTCGCTCGGCCGAGGCTGACGTTGTGTTGCTGCGAGATGGTGAAGATCCGGAAGAGGCCACGAGGCATCTGCGTGGTGAACAGTC
>JAEZJB010000466.1 GCA_023415845.1 Chloroflexota bacterium
GACCGAGCCGTACGGCACGATCCTGATCGCGCTGGCGCACAACACGCAGGCCTGCACGATCCATCCCAAGGCGATCATGGAGGCGGCGGGGTCGACGCCGTTCACCGATGACAGCATGGTGGTGGGAACCGGTCCGTATCGCTTCGTGGAACGGCGACCGGACGCCTACATTCGGCTGGAGCGGTTCGACGACTACGTCTCGCGCGATGAACCGATCAACGGCTACGCCGGGGCGAAG
Organism: Chloroflexota bacterium; assembly: GCA_023415845.1. Taxonomy (GTDB): domain Bacteria; phylum Chloroflexota; class Chloroflexia; order Thermomicrobiales; family UBA6265; genus JACCYX01. The sequence continues at coordinate 239 of JAEZJB010000466.1, forward strand.
AACGCCTGGCTGGACACGATCGAATACATCCCGGTGCCGGATGTGGCGGCGCGGGTGGCGGGCCTGCAGGCGGGTGACTATCACTACGCGATGCAGATCCCGAATGACCAGTATGACCTGCTGAGCGGGACGCCCGGGATCGTGGCGCAGATCAATCCGCCGACCGTTTTCGAGTGCTTCTTCCTTAATTGGCGGTCGCCGTTGATGGGGCAGCTCGAGATTCGGCAGGCGTTCCAGGCGGCCCTGGAGCATCAGGCGATCCTGACGGCGGCGCGGGGGAGTGACGAGTTCACCGAACTCGATCCGGGCTGGATGATGAAGCAGACCCTCTTCTACACCACGTCGGGCGAAGAGTTCTACAACATGAACGATCCGGAGCGGGCCCGCCAACTGCTGGAAGAGGCCGGTTACGACGGCACGCCGGTGCGGTTCATGACCACCCAGGAATACCCCTCGTTCTACGCCGCCAGCGTGATCGCGCAGCAGCAACTCGAAGAAGCGGGGTTCGTGGTCGACCTGCAGGTGATCGACTGGGCGACGCTGCTGGAGCGGCGGGGGCAGGAAGGCGAATGGGACGTCTTCTGCACCAGCCACGGGTTCGTGCCGGATCCCAGCCAAGTCACGTGGGTTGGGCAGATGGGCACGTATCCCGGCTGGTACGACTCGGAGGCGAGCCTGGCGCTTGCCGCCGACCTGCTGGCGGAGACCGATTTCGACAAGCGGTTCGCGATCTGGGAGGAACTCCAGTTCAACGCCTACACCGAGATTCCCTCGGTGAAGGTGGGGGATGCCGCCGAGGCGAGTTACTACTCCGACCAGGTTGGCGGCTGGCCAGCAACCACGGAACGTGGTGTTCCGTACTGGAACATCTGGCTGAAGCAATAACCGGGACCGGACGTTGGGCCACGGGGGTGACGACTGCGCCACCCCCGTGGCGTCCCGTTGGGGATGACGAAACGTGACTGCCTATATTCTCCGACGGCTGGTGCTGCTGATTCCGGTCATTCTCATCGTGGGCCTGGTGGTGTTCACCCTGGTTCACCTCACGCCGGGGGACCCGGCGGCCGTCATCCTGGGCGACCAGGCGACACCCGAGCAGGTCGAGGCGTTGCGGGAGCAACTGGGGCTGAACGAGCCGCTGCCGGTGCAGTTCATCGAGTGGTTTGGCAATGTGCTGCGCGGTGATTTTGGGGAATCGATTTTCCTCGGCATCCCGGTGACGCAGGCGTTGCTGGAACGGGTGGAACCGACGGCACTGCTGACCACCTACGCCCTGTTCGTGCAACTCGCGATCGGGATACCGCTGGGCGTGCTGGCGGCGCTGAAGCACGGCACCGTGCTCGACCGGTTGCTGACGGCGATCGCGATCAGCGGGGCGGCGATTCCCAGCTTCTTCCTTGGCATCATGCTGATCCTGATTTTCGCGGTCAACCTGAAGTGGTTGCCGTCGGTGGGGTACGTGTCACCGACGCAGGACCTGTGGGGACATATCCAGCGGATGATCATGCCGGCGTTCACGCTGGGGTTCGCCTCGGCGGGCCTCCTGGCACGAATGATCCGGTCATCGATGCTGGATGTGCAGCACGAGGACTACGTGCGGACGGCGAGAGCGAAGGGATTGCCGTACAGGGACGTGGTGGTGCGGCACACCCTGCGAAATGCGCTGGTGCCGGCGATCACGGTGGTTGGCACCTCGATTGCGGCGCTGCTGGGTGGGGCGGTAGTGACGGAGACCGTGTTCACGATTCCGGGCATGGGGCGACTGGTGGTGCAGAGCATCAGCCGGCGTGACTACCCGATCATTCAGGGAGCGGTGATGACGATCGCCATGGCCTACGTGCTGGTGAACCTGGTGGTCGACCTGCTCTACGTGTATGCCGATCCGCGGGTGCGGCTGGGGGGTGGGCGGTGAGCATCGCACTCGAGGCGCCCGAGGTGAGTGTCATTCCCGAGCGGCGGCGACGGCCGCGGTCGTTGTTCAGGAAGATCATCTCCAACCCGATTACCGCCTTCAGCCTTTGCTACGTGGTGGTGGCGCTGCTGGCGGGACTCTTCGCGCCCCTGCTGGCCACGCACGACCCCAACTACGCGGTGCCGGCCGACCGGTTGCTGCCGCCCTCGGCGGACTACTGGCTGGGCACCGATGCTCTCGGCCGGGACGTGTACAGCAGGTTGCTCTACGGAGCGCGAATCTCGCTGCTGATCGGCCTGGGGGTCACGGCGGGCGCGGCAACGTTCGGGGCGATCCTCGGGCTGCTCTCCGGATACATCGACGGACTCGACTCGTGGATCATGCGGACGATGGACGGCCTGATGGCGTTTCCGAGCGTGCTGCTGGCGATCGCGATCATGGCGAGCCTGGGACCATCGACGGTCAACGTCTTCATTGCGCTGACGGTGGTATTCACACCGACGATTGCGCGGCTGGTGCGATCGACCACCCTGGTGATCAGGCAGAACGCATACGTGGAGTCGGCTCGGTCGATCGGGATGCGGGATGCCGAGATCATGGGGCGATACATCTTCCCCAATGGCCTCTCGCCGCTGATCGTGCAGTGCACCTTCATCGTGGCGCTGGCGATCATCAGCGAGGCGTCGCTGTCGTTCCTCGGAGCTGGTGTGCCGCCGAGCCAGCCGACGTGGGGGAACATGCTGCGCGATGGCCAGGCGCTGCTGCAGCAGGCATGGTGGGTGGCGGTGTTTCCGGGCATCGCCCTGTTCCTGACAGTGCTCTCGCTCAATGTGCTGGGTGACGGATTGCGGGATGCGCTCGATCCGCGTGCGAAGCGGCGCTGACCTGGCTGAAGCACGAGGTTATCGACAGGGTGAGAGAGTTGGCATAGGCTCTCCCCCGGAGCAGCGTCGTGCAGATGGTTGTGGGGAGATCCCGGCTGGACTGCGTGCGGCTGCGGGATTGATCGGTGAGAGACCGAGGGGATGAGCGAGATGTTGCAGCGGTGGATGGCGTGGGTGCTGGTGGTGCTCATGTTGGGCGCGTCTGGTCCGGCGGTGATGGCGCAAACGGCAACGCCGGAGACGACATCGACGGCCAAGGGCGTTGTTTCGGACGTGGACGGAATCGACCTGAGCGGGGTGGTGGCGACCGAGAGCGACTGCTCGTTCATCAGCCTGGGTGGGTTCCCGCTGGTGGATGAGGCAGAGGTTGGAGAGGCGGCCTGCGGGTACGTGCTGGTGCCGGAAAACTGGGCGAATCCCAATCCGAACCGGATGCTGTCGATTTCCTACGTGGTGCTGAAATCGTTCAGCGAAAGTCCGGAGCCTGACCCGGTTGTCTACCTCGAGGGTGGTCCCGGAGGTTCGTCGCTGAGCGGTGTGGGGATGATGGCCGAGGTTTTTGCCGTGCAGCGGCAGACGCGCGACATCGTGCTGTTCGACCAGCGTGGCACGACATTCTCGTCGCCATTGGTGTGCAGTGTCTTTACGATCGATGAAGCCGTCTCTTCCTTCGCAGGGGAGGGTGAGGGATCCGAGGCGCTGCTGGAGGTGGAGGGTCCGATGGACCTGACACCGTCCACCGATGCTGTGGGGATGATGCAGGCGGCCCGGAATGCAGTCGGGGACAAGACGGCACGCTGCGTCCGAGAGTTGCTGGCGAAGGGCGTGGACCTGCGGCAGTACAACAGCATCGCCAGCGCGAACGATACGGTAGCGCTGGTGCATGCGCTGGGGTACGAGACCTACAACCTGTACGGGATTTCCAACGGGACCCGGCTGGCGCTGGTGCTGATGCGGGATCATCCGGAAGGGATCAGGACCGTCGTGCTCGACTCGACGTTCCCGCCGGAAATCCAGGGCTTCGAGCTCTATCCACGCGAAGCGGAAGAGGTGGTGCTGCAGGTCTTTGCCGATTGCCGGATCGACCCGGTGTGCAACGCGGCCTACCCGAACCTGAAGGAGCGGTTCATTGCCCTGATCGACCAGCTCCAGCAAGATCCGATCGAGACTGACGATGGGCGGGTGGTGCAGGCCCTGGACGTGATCGGCGTGATGCGCAACATCGCATTTGCGACGCCGTCGGCCGCGTACATTCCGCGGATGATCGCCGAACTCGAAACGGGTGAAATTGCGACGTACGACCTGATCGTGAGTGGGGCGTTGTTCTATCTGGACGGCGTGCCGGTCGATGTGGTGGAGCCGGAGGCCGAGGACGCGACGCCGACTGTCGAGCCTGCCGGAACATCGGTGGATGAGGCGGCGGTGGTCACCGACGAGGCGGAGGCTGCAAGTGCCGAGCCGCCGATTGACCTGATTCCAAATGCCGGCGCCGACGGACAGCCGCTGACTCCGGCGGAACTGTTCATCGACAGCGTGCAGATTCGGCTGGGCAGCCTCGATCCCGAGCGGCTGGACCTGGCGATTGGGCTGTTGACGACACTGGACAAGATGCCGCACACGGCGGAGACGCTGACCGGGTTCGTCAACGCGGTGTTCGCCGGACCGGCGTATGAACGCGAGCGGTCGGCGTTGCTGAGCGAGATTGCGGACCTTGGCCCAGCGGATGTGGAAGGCGTGTTCGCGATTACCGCGAACGAGATCGACCTGATCGACATCTTCACCTTCGGGATGTCCAGCACCGCCTTCAATGCGGTGGAGTGCAACGAGGAAGTCCCGTTCCAGTCGTTCGAGGCGGTGGTGACGAACGCCCAGGACCTCGAAATTCCGGCCCTGGCGTATGGAATTCCGGAGCAGATGGCGCACCAGTTCGCCGTATGCGAACAGTGGCCAGGCGGCCGAGCGCCGGACATTGAAAACGAGCCGGTGGTGAGTGATATCCCGACGCTGGTGCTGGCCGGGGAATACGATTTCCAGACGCCGCTGTCGTGGAACAAGAGTGCGTTCGTGAAGCTGTCGAACGCCTACTTCATTGCCTTCCCGGCGACGGGCCACGGGGTCATCCTGCCGACCGACTGTGCCAAGGATGTGGCGCAGCAGTTCCTGGACCACCCGTTCCTGACGCCTGACGCGACCTGCTCGGACGAGCTGTGGCCGGTGTGGTCATTGCCCGGGGACCCGCTGCCAGAAGTGCAGTTGCCCGAGTTCGAGGGATAGTGGTGGCAAAGGCAGAGTTGGATTTGGGGCGGAGGAGCAGACGGTGACCAGGATTCGAGGGGTGGAGGCGATTGGACTGCGCGGCGCCACCCCGGATGGCGGCTGGAGCAACGAACTCGAGTCGGACATCTGCGTCCACACGCTGATCGCGGTGACAACTGACGATGGGCGGATCGGCTGGGGCTCGGTGTTTACCAGTGGAGACCTGGTGCGGGCCTCTCTGGCGGTGTTGCGGCCGCTGCTGATTGGTGCCTCGGCTCTGGAACCGGAGCGGACCAGCGAGATTCTCCACCAGAACACGTTCTGGCAGGGACGGGGCGGGGCGATCACCCATACGATTTCCGGAATCGACATCGCGCTATGGGACCTTCTGGGGCAGGTTACTGGCCAGCCCGTGGGACGACTGCTGGGCGGTCGGTACCGGGAGCGCGTGCAGCCCTATGCGTCGATCCTGATGCACCAGCCAGAGAGGTTGGTGCCGGTGCTGGAAGAGGTGCTTGGGCATGGGTTTCGGGCGATCAAGATGGGGTGGGGGCCGTTTGGCCGGGTGAACACGGCCACCGACGAAGAGATCGTGCGGGTCGCGCGGGAAACGGTGGGGCCCGAGATTCGGCTGATGGTGGACGCGGGCGCGAGCGACGCCTTCTGGCCCAATGGATTGCGATGGGCGCGCCGGACAGCCGAGATGCTCGCCGACTACGATGTCGCCTGGTTCGAGGAGCCCCTGGCGCCCGATGCGCTGGATGACTTCGTTGCGCTGCGGCGGGATGCACCGCTGCCGATCACTGGTGGTGAGGTGCTGACGCGGCGCCAGAGCTTCCTGCCATGGATCGAGCAGGGGGCGTTCGACATCGTGCAGCCGGATGTGACCAAGGTTGGCGGGATTTCGGAAGAGCGGCGCATTGCCTGGGCGGCGAACGACCATGGCGTGAAGATGATTCCGCATGGCTGGAATACGGCGCTGGGCCTAGCCGCCGACCTGCATCTGGCCTCGGCGTTCCCCACGACGGACCTGGTCGAGTATCTCGTTGGGTCGCCTTACATCGATGACATCGTGGTCGGGGGCTGGGCGCTGGATGGCGACGGATTCCTGCCGATTCCCGATGGTCCTGGCCTGGGCGTCACGATCGACCTGAATGCCGTCGAGCGGTACGCGGATGACCCGGAGGCGGTGATGAGGGTGCGTTCGGCCACCCACTGAGATCTGGCGCAAACCGACTGGGCGAATTTCAGCCTGTGACTTCACGAAAGGACGCTTTCGTCAGCGATCCCGGCCGGTCCGACCATGGACGGTGCCGTTCGCCGAATGGCGAAAGCGCTAGCTCCTGACGGTGAAGACGAATCAGGACCATCCGGTACACTCCTGCCATCATGGCAGCCGGATAGTCCTGATTCGTGTGGGCGGTGCTGAAGATGGACAACGCCTCGATCAAAACGTTGGCAGAGCATCACGGCACCGATATCGCGTGGGTCCTGGTGCTGGCGCTGTTGTTGCTGATTGCCGGGATCGTGCTGCGGAGATCGATTCGCAAGCGCTTTGGCACGGTGCCGCGGTTGGCCAGCTTGCTGGGGCGGGCACACCAGGCATTGATGGCATCGCTGGTGATCGCGGCGTTGCGCCTGATCCTGATTCGCGTGCCACTCAGTAACAAAGGCTGGAATGCCGTCTGCGCCCATGTGCTGGATCTCTTCTTCCTGGCAACAGCGGCGTGGTTCGTCTGCGAGATTATTTCGGCGGTCGAGAACTACCTGATCCTGCACTACGTGAAGGGGAAGGACCACAACGACGTTCGGGTGCGCAAGCTCGACACCCAGGTGCGATTGGCCAGCCACCTCGCGATCGTGGTCGTGATCGTGGTGACGGTGGGCCTGATGCTTATGACGTTCCCGGAAGTGCGGTTGATTGGGCAAAGCGTGCTGGCCTCGGCCGGGATTGCCTCGGTGGTGGCGGGCCTGGCGGCGAAAACCTCGCTGGCGAACCTGTTCGCCGGGATCCAGATCGCGCTCTCGGACTCGGTGCGGGTAGGTGACATCGTCCAGATCGGTGACCAGTCGGGGGTGGTGGACGAGATTACCCTGACCTACGTTGTGATCGATTTGTGGAACGAGCGGCGTCTCAGCGTGCCCTCCGACTACTTCATCTCAAACCAGTTCGAGAACTGGACACGCAAGGGGAACGAGATCAGCGCGGTGTTCCTCGTGGATGTGGACTGGACCGTGCCGCTGGATGACCTGGAAGCGGCGATTCGGCAGGCGATTACCGAGACCCACCTGTGGGATGGACGATCGTTTGGGTTCAAGGTCAACGCGATCACCAATGGCCTGATCACTGTGCGGCTCATCATTTCCACCTCATCGCCTGACAGCATGTTCCTGCTGGAAGCGGTGGTGAATCGGGCGGTCGTGGACTTCCTGACCAGCCAGCCGCAGGGACAGGGCCTGCCGCGAACTCGCGTGGAAGGGGTTGGGTTTGTGCCGGTCGAGACATACAGCGCAACGGAAGCGACGATCGCGTCGCCGACCGAGCCAGAATCGGACGCGATGGCACGGACAGTGTGGGAGGCGACTACCGGACAGAAGCCGCCGTTCAATCCAGCAGCCGATTCCGGACCCTCCGCGGCGACAGCCAGGTCCTCGTCAGGCCAGACTCCGTCTTCCCCTGCGAACGCCCGAGCGAAGGCCAGACCCACGCCCGACTGAGGCCCTTGTGACTGCTGTCCTCAATCACTGGTGGTGGCACTACACTTGAGAGAGGCTGGACACAGGCAACGAGCGAAAGCGGGCACCGATTGGGCGATGGATGGTTGAACGGCTTTCTGTTGCGGCATCTCGACGATGTCATCTGGGTGCTCGCGATTTGCGCGCTGGCGCTGGTGGCCGCCCTTTTGCTGCGCAACTCGCTTCTCCACAGCTTCGGGCTGACGCCGCAGGTGGTGGCGGTGTTGAGGCGGGCGCACGTGGCGTTGCTGAGCCTGATCGTGGCCACGGCCGTGCGGTTGATCCTGATCCGGATTTCGGTGGGCAAGGATTCGTGGGATGACCTGCTGAGTCATTTGGCCGGGATCGCCTTCACGGCATCGTGCGTGTGGTTTGCGTGCGAAGTCATCCTTGCGATCCAGAATGTGCTCCTGTCCCGGTTCGTCGACCGGAAGGACGCTACCGACGAGCGGATGCGGAAGTTCAATACCCAGGTCCGCCTGATCAGCCACCTGGCGGTGGCGGGTGCGGTGGTGGTGGGTGTGGGCGGGATGCTGGTCAGCATTCCCGAGGTGCGGATCATTGGCACAAGCCTGCTGGCTTCGGCGGGAATCGTCTCGGTAGTGGCCGGAATGGCGGCGAGGACGGCGCTGTCGAACCTGTTTGCCGGGCTGCAACTGGCGCTGACCGACGCGGTGCGGGTGGACGACGTGATTCAGGTTGGGACGGACTCGGGCGTGGTCGATGAGATCTCCCTGACGTACGTGATCCTGCGGCTGTGGGATGAACGACGGCTGGTGATTCCCTCGAGCAACCTGGTGGAAACCGAGTTCCAGAACTGGACGCGGAAAGGTAACGAGATCAGCGCGGTGGTGCTGGCCGACATCGACATCGCGGTGCCGATCGACGATCTGGAATCGGCGGTGCGGGGGGCGGTCGAATCGTCGGGCATGTGGGACGGCCGGTCGTTCGCGAGCAGGATCGAAGCGATCTCGGGGCAATCGATGACGGTGAGGATGATGATCTCCGCTTCGTCGGTCCCCAACATGTTCGCGCTGCAGTCGCTGGTGAAGAGGACGATCGTGGCGTTCCTGACACATCGGATTCCAGGCGTGCCTGGCGACGCCCTTCCGGCGGACGAACCGGCGGCAGCCATCTCGATCGCGGGTGGCGCCGCCTGAGCGTTTGACTTCGGCGGCACATGAGGCAGATGGACGATGTTGCAGGATGTTTTTCGGCAGAACGAGGAAGATGTGCTGTGGCTGGCCGGGGTTGGGATTGGGGCGCTGGCGACCGCGCTGATCCTCCGCTACCTCATCTCCCGCCCACATGGACGCCTTGGCGGAATCGTCGGCCTGCTCCGGCAGGCGCAAAAGGCCCTGATGACGCTGGTAGCGGTGGCATTCATCCGGATCGGAATGTTTGGGGTCGAGAGCACGAACGAGCGATGGACGGAGGTGGTCTCCCATCTGCTGAACATCCTGTTCATCGTGGCGGTGGTGTGGTTCATCTGTGAGCTGCTGATCGCTGGCGAAGGGTTGCTGCTGGCCCGGGGCGCGGTGGCGTTCAAGAGTGATCCGGTGCGGGGCCGGAAAATCCGGACCCAGACGATATTGCTTCGGCGGCTTCTGGTGGCGGTGGTGATCGTGGTCGGGGTGGCGGCCGTGCTGATGACGTTCCCGGCGGTGCGGGTCGTCGGGCAGGGGCTGCTGGCCTCGGCAGGGTTGATCTCGATCGTGGCGGGCCTGGCCGCGCAGACGACGCTCTCGAACATCATCGCGGGCATCCAGCTGACGCTGACCGATTCGGTTCGGGTAGGCGACGTGGTGCAGGTGGAAAACGAATCGGGGGTGGTGGGGGAGATCACCCTGACCTACGTGGTGGTGTACCTGTGGGACGATCGTCGGCTGATCCTGCCTTCCTCCTGGATGGTGACGCACCCGTTCGAAAACTGGACGCGGAGGGGCGACCGGATCACGGGCGTGGTGACGATCGATGTCGACTGGACGGTGCCGATCGCCGACCTGCGGGCCGAGGTAGGGCGCGTGCTGGACGAGTCACCGCTCTGGGACCGGCGGTCGTACAGCATGGTGCTGAGTGACGTCAGCCATGGCAACGTGACCGTGCGCGTGGCGGCCAGCGCCGCGAACACGGACGACATGTTCGCCCTGAATGCGCTGGTGCGCGAGACGGTGGTGACCTACCTGGCGACGAGGGGAGACGGGCTGCCGCGACTGCGTCGCGAAGAGGTGGTGGAGGTGGAGCACCAGCAGGTGGCAGCGACCGATTTCGGGAACGATACTCAGGTTATCCAACGCTAAGAAGTTTATTCGTGACTAATGGGATATTGGGGATTTACCATTGATTCGCAGGGCGATTCCCGCATGTTGTTTGCGAATCAAAGGTTTGATACGTCTTGGCTACGGTTGCTCCCAGAACTTCACTGCGTCGGTTCGCGTGGCTCTCGATTGCCGCGGCCTTCGTGACCATTGTGCTCAAAGCCGGCGCCTGGCGGGTGACCGGTTCGGTTGGCCTGCTCTCTGATGCAATGGAATCCGTCGTTAACCTGATTGCCGGGGTGGTGGCGCTGGTGGCGCTGAATGTGGCGGAAAAGGAGCCGGACGAAGAACACGCCTACGGACATGCCAAGGCCGAGTATTTCAGTTCCGGACTGGAGGGGATGTTGATCCTGATCGCGGCGTTCGCGATCGGGGTGACGGCAATTCCGCGGCTGATATCCCCCGAGCCGCTCGAGCAGGTGGGGTTGGGCCTGGTCATTTCCGTGGTGGCGAGCGGCGTGAATGCGCTGACGGCATGGTGGCTGTTCCGGGCGGCGCGCGAGTACCGATCGATCACGCTGGAATCCAACGCGCGCCACCTGATGACGGATGTGTGGACCACGGCGGGGGTGCTGCTGGGCGTGCTGGTCGTTGCCCTGACGGGGTGGTTGCGACTCGATGCGCTGATTGGCCTGGTGGTGGCGGTCAACATCATCTGGACGGGTTGGCAACTGGTGCGCCGGTCGATCCTGGGCTTGCTGGACACGGCGTTCCCGTCAGAAGACATGACGCGGATCGAAAACGTGCTGAACCGGTATCGCAATGACTACGGGATCGCAACCCACGCATTGCGGACGCGACAGGCCGGGCAGCGGAGATTCATGTCCCTGCACGTGCTGGTGCCAGGCCGGTGGTCGGTGCAGCGGGGGCATCAGCTGCTGGAGAAGCTCGAACAGGACCTGCGGACGGAGCTCCCGGACACCACGGTATTCACCCATCTAGAGCCGCTGGACGACCCGGCATCGTGGGATGACGTCGCGCTCGACCGGCCGCAGCAGGTGGTATCCGAGTCGCCGGCGAGTCCGTCACCGAGTGACGCTGTCGATCATGCGGTGTCGGTGCGATCGAGATGGACGCTGCGGTTGGCGACCAGATAGACGATCAGGGTGGCGAGCATGACGCTGGCGCCGATGCGGAAGATGCCGTTGGTGCCGAGCATGTCGAGGAAGGCGCCCCCGACGAGAGCCCCCGTGATGCTGCCCAGCCCGAACGACACGGCGGCGAGGACCGACTGGGCAGTGGCAGCCTGTTCGCGGCCGACGATGCGGTGGGCGAGCGTGACCGACGCCGTGAGGTAGCAGCCATATGAAAGACCGTGCAGAAGCTGGGTGGTGACGATCCAGGCGGGGTCTTTCAGGATGGAGAGCGCGGCAAAGCGGATGGCGTAGACGAACATCGCCAGGGCGAGCAGCCGGGCGGGACCGAGGCGCCGGAGGAACCATCCGGCCCCGGCAATAAACGGCAGCTCGCTGAGTGCGCTAACGGAAAAGGCGAGGCCCATGAGGGATGAACTCGCGCCAAGATCCGACAGATGCACCCCGAGATAGATGCCCAGCAACGCTGACACGCTGGTCACCATGTAGGCGACCAGCAGGAGCAACACAAAGCGCGGTTCGCGGATGACGCGGCCGAGACCGGCAATGAGTGGCTGGGCGCGGCGCTCGGAGAGCGATGGCAGGCGCAAAGTGCCGGTGAAGGCGATGATGAGGGCTGTCGCGTAGCCGTAGAGGAGCAGGGGGGAGAGCTCGTTGCCGAGCAGCCGCCCCATTGCGAGCGTCATCACCATGTAGCCAAGGGATCCCCAGACTCGCATCGAGCCATAGGAACGCCGGCCCAGCTCTGCCTGGGTTAGGGCATAGCCGTCCATCAGGGGTGGGATGGGAACGGTGGTGATGGCGAGGAGCCCGACCAGCGGGAAGATGGCGACGAAGGTCGATGGTTGAGCGATGGCGAGGGCGACAGCGCTCGAGGCGAGGAGTGCGAGCGGCAACATGACCCGGTGCCAGCTGCGGGCATCGGCGAGCGCCCCGACGAACGGTCCGAGCAGCGCCATGCCGAGGGAAGGGAGGGCGGTCAACAGCCCGACCTGCAGGCCGTCGAAGCCGAGATGCCGGTAGTAGAGCGCAGCGAACGGGATAAAGGCGCCGACGGCGGCGTAATACCAGAAATAGGCCCACGAGACCGCCAGTGGAATCCGGGAGAGTGGTGGCACCGTGCGCATGCTCCGGAGTGGAAATGAACGACTGGCCCGGTGGCGAACCAACGGAGCCGATTCATTGTGACACCCCTGGTGAGGAACGTCTCCCGAGCATTTCGAGGGGCATCCGGAACTGAGGCGGGTTTCCCATGGATTGCGCCAAAATTGCTCCTCAGACAGGGGCGCGATTTTGGCAATTCGCGTGCATACTAGGTGTACGTTCGGCTACTGGCGGTGGGCCAGAAGCGTTGTACACGTGGGAGGAGTGCGGGAGTGGATATCCTGCTCGGTATCTTGCTGGTCCTGTTTGGACTGGCAATCACGTTCTTCGGACTACAGGTGTTCTTTGCGACCCTGCCGTTGCTGGGGTTCATCCTCGGCTTCTTCGTGGGTGCAGGAGCGATCGAGAAGATCTGGAACGACGGCTTCCTGGCGACGGCGACCGGGTGGATCGTCGGGATCGTGGTGGGCCTGCTGTTCGCCCTGATCTCGTGGTTCTGGTGGTACGCCGGGGCGTTGCTTGGCGCCGGGGCGTGGGGAGCCGTGCTTGGAACCGGCATCCTGATGCTGTTCGACAAGACCCCCTCGGACTGGATGGTCTTCATCTTCGCGGGTATTGGCTTCGTCGGCATCCTGTTGCTGGCGCTCTTCCTCAACCTGCCGATCTACATCGTGATCGTGAGCACGGCGTGGGCCGGAGCATCGATCCTGATCACGGGCATCCTGCTGATATTCAACAGGGTCAATTATCAGGAGCTTGGGGACGGAACCGCCGCCGGGATCATCAACGAGTCGTGGTGGTGGGGTCTGGTGGCCATCGTGGTGGCCGTGCTTGGCATGTTCTTCCAGCTGATGATGAAGTCGGCAATCACCCTGCCAGAGGAGAAGTGGACTCCGGCCACCGTCGATCGGTAAGGCCACTTCACACAGACGTCCTTTCAAACGAGCACGCGCCGTCGACCGGGTTTCTGGCCCGGGGGCGGCGCGGGGCCCGTGGGGCGGGGGGGGGGGGGCCCCCCGCCGGGGGGCGGGGTGGG
>JAEZJB010000223.1 GCA_023415845.1 Chloroflexota bacterium
GGCTGCCCTTGCGACGGTCAACCCCAACGTTCCTCGCTACGCCGCCGTCTCTGGCTACCTGCATGAGCGTGCCGGGCAGCGAGCCCGCGCCACCGAGGACTACGCGACGGCCGCCCGCCTCGCCACCACCGAGGCCGAACGTGATCACCTCCAACGTCTGGCGGCCCGCCTTCGCACCACAGCAGGGAAGCCCTAGGCGGGAACGCCCGCCGCGGCCTCAATTGCCGCTCGGATCAGATCGTAGTCACCGTCCGGCACCATGTGCACGTTACCCTGGAAGGCGAGGGTCCAGTGCTCGGCGGGCCACTTCTTCGCGTAGTCCATCTCCCGGGCCAGTGGCTCGGCGGGCACGAACTGGTCATCATCGAGCGCGATATCCCGCTCGATGTGCACGCGGAACGGGTACTCCTCGCCGGCCCGCTTCGGGTTCTTGCTCGTCCAGATCAATTCGTCGCTCTCGAAGTAGGTCGAGGTGATCGTGGCAATCCCGGCAAAGGCCTTCACCCCGGTGCAGTAGTAGATGATGTGATCACCCGGCTGCATCTGCTCTGCCTTCTTGCGATGGCGCGACTTGATGCCCTGCACGGTAAAGCCAAGCTCGGCGGTTTTGTGGAAGTTGTCCACCGACGAAACGATGATCCAGTTCTTCGGTGCCATCATTACTGTTCAATGCTCCCCGGTGCAACCAGCCAGGAATCCCGGCCGGTCACCTGTCACTGTCTTTCTCGAAATTGCTGCCGGTAGCGACTCACTGGTTGCGGCGAGGACGCGGCCAGCGGCGGAACCGCCGGCGTCGCCGCTTGACCTCTTCCTCGGCATCCGGCGAGCGCGGTTCCACGCCCAGGAACTCCAGCACGCGGTCGGTCGCCGAAGGCGGCTCGGTCATCAGTTCGGCGTAGTCCCTGGCCGACTCGATGGGGCCGACATCATGCCCCTCACGCTCCTCGAGGTCATGGCGGTGCCGCATTACCCACAGGTAGATGTCAGCTTCGGTGAGGTCGGGGAACTCGTCCAAAACGCCCCGGTCACGCACCACCTGCACGATCGGCATGTAGATGTAGTTGTACCAGTCGTTGACCGCCTCATGAACGGTCGCCGGGCGGTGCCAGATGGCACTCAACCACGCCTGGTGCGCCGTGATCTGGTGCCAGATTTCGTCGTAGCGACCGAGGGATGAGGGGCGGATATCGTGGTCGGGCTGCAACCGGTCGAGATCGGTGCGGCGCAGGAACTCGGCATACTCGGCCTGCAGCAACAACTCCGGCGTGGACATGTTCGAGGTCAGTGGCACCCGAACGTGCCCCTCGATCACCTCGGCATCGATGAATTCCACGCCGCGTTCCCGCGCCACCGAAACCCGGTGGTTTCCATCCTTCACGAAGTAGATGTCGCCCACCTTGTAGAGCTGGATTGGCGGCAGGCGCACGTCGTCGTAATAGGCGCGGTCGACATTGGTCCAGCGTCCGCGCGTGTTCTTCCGGCGCGGCAGGAAGGTGCGGTCGAAATCCTGGAACCGGTCCATCGAGCCGACGATCTGGCGAATCGGTACCGTTTGCAGGCCGCGATAGCTCTCCCCTTCCGGCGAGAGGCGCTGGCGAAGTTCGTGGAAGGGCACCAGGTCATTTGGTCGGCGGTTGACGGCAGCGATCAGATCGTTGATCGCCGCCTTCTGCCGGGCCCGGTCAAAGTCCTGGCGTACCTGGTCTTCCCTCATGACGGTGTCTCCGGCTGGTTGGCTCGCTCGGCTGGATGGATGTGGGAGAAGGTCAGGTCGAGCCGCTGGTAGGGATAGACATTGATGACGTCGGTATGGTGGAACATCTGCTGGTTGGGAACCGACCGGTCGTAGAGGTGAACGTGGCCGTGTAACTGGTATTCGGGGGCATATCGGGTGAGGAACTTGCGCATGGCCTTGAACCCACGGTGGGCGAAGTCGTCACGGTCACCCACATCACGCGGCGGGCTATGGGTAACGAGCAGGTCGAGATAGCGGCCATGACGAATCCGGTTCCAGAGCAGCCGGGGCGCCATCTTGAGGATCATCCAGTTCATCTGGAACTCGGTGTACTGGACCGGCTCGTGCTCCGAATACCGGGGCGACCCCGGCAGGCCGGCCATGATGATGCCAAACTGGGGGTCGCGAATGACCTTGCCACCCAGGTTGATGCAGCCATCGGGCAGCTTGGGAACACCTCGCTCACCGAGCCGGGTCACCTCTTCGGCGTGGTTGCCGAGCACGTAGTACACCGGTCGGTTGAGGGCATCGACCAGGAACTCCAGGTACGACGCCGGCACATCACCGCAGCCGATCACCATGTCGACATCACCCATCCGCTCGCGCAGGGTGGTGGAATAGATGCGCTGGTCTACCTCGTCGGAAACGGCCAGCACACGGATGGTCGTACCCGTGGTGGGAGGTGGGGATTCAACTGTCGATTCCGAGTCCATGGAAGATGATCCGGGCCGGGGCAGCGGTCGGTACTCCGTCAAGCATACGAGTCCGGCCGCAACGGTGCCACGCGCCACCCAGGATGCCACATGCCCAAATGACCAGTCGTCAGGCAGGAACGAGGTGGGCAAGATGGTCCACCTGGTTCCACGCCCCAGGCTCGCCATGACCAGTCTCATCGACCAGGATTTCGGAGATCGAGCAGTTGTGGAATCCGGCCCGGCGGCCTGGCCAGACGTCGAGCGGATCACCATGAACCGCTGCCGCAATCCAGGAAAGCGACCCACCGTGGCCGACCGCGACGACCACATCGTCAGTACCCACATGGCGAGTAACGAGTTCACGGTAGGCGGTCAGGACACGAGCGCCGAACTGCTGGCCGTTCTCGCCACCTTCCCAGCCCGCGTCGATGCTCCGGTCGGGATTGGCCATGATTTCGGCGAGGTCCGGATTCGCCTCGCGCCATTCGGTCCACAACAGACCCACCGCCCGACCGGCATCGATTTCGGCCAACCCGGCCACCGGCGCCGGCACCAACCCGACGGCGTCGCCAATGAATCCAGCGGTTTCCATCGCCCGGTCGAGCGGGCTGGCGTACAGGTGGGTCACATCTCCCCGGGCCGCGAGCGCCCGGGCCACGCTCCGTGCCTGCTCACGCCCGAAGTCCGTCAGCGGGTCATCGATCCCCTGGATGCGCGCTTCAATATTTCCCACCGATTGCCCATGCCGAACCAGGAGCAGCCTCATCGAGTCCTCCACAAGCGACCTCATTCTGGTCGCAGCCAAATCGTAACCATCCGTCTGTCCTCCCATCATAGCCCGGCAGTTCACGACGAGTCATCTTCGAGTCAACAGGGGGATATCACGCTTCGGCCGTGGCCTGAGGGGTCTGGTCGGGCAATGCGGTGGGTACTGGCGTGCCAATTGGGCCAGGGGTCGCTCCACCGGTGGAGAGGATGGACCCGCCCGTGCCATCGCCGCTGGTCCCACGGGTTCCGCCGATGTCACCGTCCCCGAGATCCACCGGTGTACCCGCTGCATTCACCGGGGTGCCCACGATGGCGGCACAGACCTCGGCGACCGGGGGGAGTTCGGCCCGCGGCAGGTCCACCACGTAGTTTCCCCGGAGCAGGGTGCCCAACGGGACATCGACGACGGTGCTACTGGAACCGGCTTCGTCGACTCCCATCAGCAGCCACTCGTCCTGGTCGGATACACCGCCGCAGGTTCCGTCCCGTAGCCGGGCTGCTCCGGGCGCCGAATCGCCATCCAGATCCAGCACCACGAGTGTCTGACCACCGAGCCCATGGAGCGTGACCGTCCCCTCGACACCCTGCTTTCCTCTGACCGCAATGCTCACCAGCGGGGCATCCGGAGGCGGGGTTACGGCTGGCGATGGCGTGCTCTCCGGCGTGTCCGCATCGTCCCGGTCGAGAGCAAGCGTGGCGACGATCGCCACCACCGCGACGAGCACTAGCACAGGCCACCAGCGCCGACCACCGGCGCGGCCTGTGGAGACCTCTTTCCTTTGGTCACGACTGGTCACGGATGCTCCCTTCGACGCATGCAGGAGTCACGAACGCTCAACCCGGGTTTACGGTGGTGCGCAGTCTTTTGGTCGCGTGTAACACAACGGAGGCAACCGTTTCCGGTTACCTCCGTCGCGCTTCCCTCGAGTGGTGTTCTGGTGGTCTAGAGTCCGAGACGTCGCAAACGACCTGGTGCGGTGCGAGATTCACCGCGTCGGAGCAGCCACCCCGACGCAAGGAGGACCAGGGCGAATCCGCCTGTAGCCCACACGATCGCGCCGTTTGTCGTCGTCGGCAGCAGCAGGCTGTCGCCCGAGCCGGTATTGGCCGGCAGGTTCGACGCTCCACCCACCGCAACGCCCTTACCGGACCCCACGGTTGTTCCATCGGCGTTGGTGCCGTCACCCGTAGTGGACCCACCCACGGCCGGGGCGACTGGCGTCAATGGCGTGATGGTTTGCCCCTTGCCACCGTCGGTTCCGTCACCCGAGGTGGGGGTGACGGCGGAAATCATCCCGCCCGTCCCATCGTTGGTGGACGCGGTTGACGTGGCTTCGGGCGTAACCGTGACCTCGGCAGTGGGTGTCACGTCGCCACCGGTTCCGGTCGCCTCCGGGGTCACCTCGACGGTAGCGGTGGCCGTGGTGTCGGGTTCGGTCGTCGCCGTCGAGGCTTCCGTCGCCTGGGCCGTGGCCTCCGGTGTGGTGTCGCCACCAACCGCGACCGGCGTGCCGTCCGCGTTGACTGGCGTTCCGTCGATATCGGCGCAGGCAATGAGCAGCCCGAGCTGGTCTGGAGCCAGGTGCAGGTCGATCAGGTAGTCACCATTGAGGAGATCCCCCAGGGACACGTCGACCAGGGTTGAACTGGTCCCCTCGGGACCAACATTGTTGAGATCGTAGGCGGAAACCGGCTCGATGGTCTCGCAGGTTCCTTCGTGAATGTGGGCAGGATGGTTCTCACCGGTGCCGTCGAGATCGAGCTCGACGAGCGTCTGCGCCCCGAGTTCGTAGAGCGTAGCCGTGCCGGATATTCCGGAATCGTTCAGTTCCGTGAAATCCAGCTCCAGACGCGTCGAATCCGGCGCCGGCGTTGCCGCCGTGCTGGCCGACGGGGTACTGGTGTCGTTCTGGCTTGTGGCCAGCGGCGACGTGACGAAGAAGAGGGCAGTGGCGATAAGCGCAATCACTCCCAGTGGGCGCTTGCGGCGCACCAGGAATGCGGAGCCCCGGGTGTTTGGCAGGCGCGATGAAGAATCGTTGCCAGCCGTGGATGTTGACGTCATTACGACACTCTCTCCCCGGCGAGTGTGGATCGAGGACATCGGCGGCCGACCTGGCCAACCGGTCCTGCCACGCACGGCTGGACCGGCGAGCGGCCATGCCAGCCTGCGGGTGGCTGGAGATGGGGTTCTAGCGGGATTGAACCCCCGGCTGAGACCGGGCGGGATCAACTGCGGGGTTGACCGGTCAACAGCACTGGCTGAAGACTAGCGAGGATATCAACCTTCTACAAGAGTACGTTCAGTGCCAATTCGTCACTTATCTACAT
>JAEZJB010000231.1 GCA_023415845.1 Chloroflexota bacterium
ACACGCCGTTCTTCCCGGGCTACCGGCCGCAGTTCTACATCCGGACGACGGACGTGACGGGCACGATCACCCTGCCGGAAGGCACGGAGATGGTGATGCCGGGCGACAACATCCAGATGGGGGTGGAGCTGATCACTCCGGTGGCGATCGAGGAAGGGCTGCGGTTCGCGATCCGCGAAGGCGGCCGCACCGTCGGGGCCGGCGCCGTCACCAAGATCGAAGCCTAGGTTTTGTGAACCGGGGTGGCGCATGCGGCGCCACCCCGCGTTTCCCAGGCGAGAATGCCTTGGGACTGAGTACGAGGAAGTGGTACAATGGCCAAGAAGTCGAAGGCTGACCGGCCGGTGATCACGCTCGAATGCACGGTGTGCCGAGAGCGGAATTACACGACCGAGAAGAACCGGCGGAATGATCCGAGCCGGCTGGAACTGAAGAAGTTCTGCCCTCGGTGCCGAGCCCATCAACTTCATCGGGAAACCCGCTAGTCGCGGTTTCCCGGTCAAGTCGCTCATAGGGTCGTAGCTCAATTGGTAGAGCAACGGTCTCCAAAACCGTAGGTTGCGGGTTCGATTCCTGCCGGCCCTGCCAGGTTTCCAAGCGTGAGTAAAGTGGGGCGGAGCCCAGGGCACGCCCCACTTTGCATGCGTTAACATCACGAAATCAATCATCCGCCACTGGCACGCGCAAGCGTTTGCCGGGGCCACTCTCACTCGGGCTCGCCCAGGCCGCACGGAACGAACCATTCCGGTGGCGGCCCCGGTGACCAGGCATGAAGGATGGAGAGCGTGAGTTCTCAGCAGCAACAGTCGACGGGGTACAAACGCCGGTCTTCCGGCCGCCGACGGCGCAGCACGACGGAGTCGTCGGCTTCGACGGCAACTGCTGTCGCGACCAAGCCCATCGTCCAGGAAGCGTCGGCGTCCACTGCGGCTTCAACGGCGGCCCAGGAAAGCCGGGCCGAGGCAAAGGCGCGAGCGATTGCCGAGAAGGAAGCGGCGAGCGGCAAGACTTCGCTGTCGGGGCGGATCGTCAATACGGATCGCTTCGAGGGCATTCGCCGATTCATTCGTGAGACCTGGGCCGAGATCCAGAAGGTCATCTGGCCGGACCGGGAAACGACGCGGAACCTTACCCTGCTGGTCATCGCCCTCTCCCTGGTGCTCGGTTTGCTGCTGGGTGGCATCGATTTCATTCTGTTCGAACTGTTCGAGGCCCTGCCCTAGGGCGGCCAAGACATGGAAGGACATTCCATGGCGCGTCCATCCCTGCGCGAACGCCTGATGGCGAAGCGCGCCGCCGACGCTGGTGAACTCACGGAGGGTGCCGAAGGGCACTGGTACGTGCTGCACACCTACTCCGGTTACGAAAACAAGGTCAAGAAGACCATCGAAAGCAAGGTTGAAGCCCGGGACATGGGCGACCGTGTTTTCGAGATCGTGGTGCCGACCCAGGAGGAGATTGAAATCCGCCAGGGTCAGCGCCATCCTGTCACGCGGAAGGTCTTTCCGGGCTATGTGCTGGTGCGCATGGTGCTGGACGACGAGACCTGGTACGAACTGCGAAACACGCCGGGTGTGACCAACTTCATTTCCAGCGCGCTCAACAAGCCGGTCCAGCTTTCCGAGAGTGAAGTCCAATCCATTCTCAAGGGGATCGCGGTTGAGCCACCCAAGCAGAAGGCGCAGTTCGCGGTGGGCGACACGGTACGGATCATCGATGGTCCGTTTGCCGACTTCCGCGGCGAGATCGATGAAATCAACAACGAGAAGGGCAAGATGAAGGTGCTCGTCTCGTTCTTTGGCCGGGAGACCCCGGTGGAGCTCGACTTCCTGCAAGCCGAGCGTGAGGTATAGGCTTTTCGCATCCTGATGATGCAAAAGCCCGGTGTGTGAGACGACCGCATACCGGGAGGAACGTGGTGCGACGTCGCACCGGAAAGGAACACTTCGTTGGCAAAGAAGATTCGCGCATATGTGAAGCTTCAGATCCCCGCCGGGAAGGCAACCCCAGCACCGCCGATTGGTCCGGCGCTGGGTCAGCACGGTGTGGCGATCATGAACTTCTGCAAGGAGTACAACGAGCGCACGCAGTCGATGGCTGGTCAGATCATTCCGGTCGTGATCACCGTCTATGAAGATCGCTCGTTCACGTTCGTCACGAAGACCCCGCCGGCGGCAGACCTGCTGCGGAAGGCGGCTGGCGTGGCGAAGGGTGCTGGCAACCCGCTGACGACCAAGGTCGGCAAGGTGACTGCTGCCCAGGTGCAGGAAATCGCCGAACTGAAGATGAAGGACCTCAATGCCGTGGACCTGGCGGGCGCGATCAAGCAAATCGAAGGCACCGCGCGGAGCATGGGCATCGAAGTCGCCGGGTAGTCTCGGCTTCCTGCAGATCAGCTATTGAGGTGGGAGGGGTCATGCCCCGCTCGCACCACTGGAGCAACAACTATGGCCAAGCACGGCAAGAAGTATGAAGAAGCACTAAAGAAGGTTGACGACGAGCGGCTGTACACCGTTGAGGAGGCGTCGTCCCTCCTCAAGGACGTGGCATTCGCCAATTTCGATGAGACGGTCGAACTGCACGCCCGGCTGGGGATCGACCCACGCCAGGCAGACCAGGCCGTGCGCTCCAATGTCATCCTGCCGTATGGCAGCGGCAAGCAGGTGCGCGTGCTGGTGTTCGCGGCCGGTGAGGCCGAGCGCGCCGCGCTCGATGCCGGCGCCGATTACGCCGGTGTCGACGAGTACGTGGCCCAGATCAACAACGGCTGGCTCGAATTCGACGCCACCGTGGCGATGGCGGACCAGATGGGCAAGGTCGGTGGCCTGGGCCGAATCCTCGGTCGCCGCGGCCTGATGCCGAACCCGCGCTCTGGCACGGTGGTTCGCGAGGTCGCTGACCTCCCGGACGTGATCCGCGAACTCAAGGGTGGTCGTGTGGAATTCCGTAACGACCGAACCGGCAATGTGCACGTGGTGCTTGGCAAGAAGAGCTTCACGGCGGACCAGATCCAGGGCAACCTGCTGGCCGTGGTGGATGCGATTAACCGGTCCAAGCCGTCTGGCGTCAAGGGCATCTACTGCCGTACACTTACCGTCGCCACGTCGATGGGGCCTGGTATTGCGCTGGACGTGAATGACACGCTGGCCAAGGCTTCCGCCGTCGGGCAGTAACTGCTGAACTCCAAGTGAAGATATCCTGGCCGATGATCGCCGGTGTGGGGCAACTCACTTAATCTCCGGCTGAGGCTCAGGTTGCACCATCGAAAGATGAGACACCCTGGGCACAATCTGCCCAGGGTGTCCGGCTTTGTGAGCCAGGGGGTTGAATGACTCCCGAAAAATCTCGAAGGAAAGGAGGAAACGTTCATGCCAACAGCACAGAAAGCGGCACAGATCGATGAACTGGTCGATCGCCTGTCGCGGGCGCAGCTGACCGTGATCGCGGATTACCGTGGACTTTCGGTCTCGGCGCTCCAGGACTTCCGGTCCCGGCTGAAGCCGCTCGATGCGGAGTTCAAGGTTGCGAAGAACACGCTGACGCGGATCGCTGCCGAGCAGGCAGGGATCGAAGGTCTCGAGCCACAGCTCGAAGGCCCGACGGCCATCATGTTCGCCTATGGCGACATTGTGGCGCCGGCCAAGGCCATCAGCGACTTCGTTCGCACGTCGCGCATCCTTCAGGTTCGCGCGGGCGTCCTGAACAACCAGGTCGTCACCGCAGCGGATATCGAAGCGATTTCGAGCCTGCCGCCGCGCGAGGAACTCCTCGGCAAGCTGGTGGGGCTGCTTGCCTCGCCGATGACACGAACGGCTGGTGTCCTCAGTGGCCCGGCTCGCTCGGTTGTCTACCTGGCCAACGCACGTGCCGAGCAACTCGGTGGCGTCGCGGCCGACTAGGTGACGGCTTCGTTGCTGTCACGCTGGTTTCACTGCAGATTTCGATCCAACATGGCCGCGACAAACGCGGATATGGAGTACCAACACCATGGCTGACAACACTGCCCTGATCGAACAGCTCGAGGGACTGACCGTCCTCGAACTTAATGCCCTGGTCAAGGACCTCGAAGAGCGCTGGGGCGTCTCGGCTGCCGCTCCGGTTGCCATGGGCGTCGCTGCTGGTGGCGCTGCCGCCGGCGGAGCTGCCGCTGAAGAGGAAGAGAAGACCGAGTTCGACGTGGTGCTGACCGATGTCGGCGCCAACAAGATCCAGGTCATCAAGGCTGTGCGCGAGCTCACCAGCCTCGGTCTCAAGGAAGCCAAGGACCTCGTTGATTCCGCCCCGAAGGCGATCAAGGAAGGCGTGGCCAAGGACGAGGCTGACGCTGCCAAGGCCAAGCTCGAAGAGGCCGGCGCCAAGGTCGAAGTCAAGTAATGACTTCTGGCAGGATGGGGTGCTTCGGCACTCCATTCTGCCGCCTGCGGCACTCGTGAATTGTTTCACCCGGTTTGGTGCCGTATAATCAGCAGGCAAACTTGCAGTACGGGGTGTGGCGCAGTCCGGTAGCGCACCGGTATGGGGTACCGGTGGTCGGAGGTTCGAATCCTCTCACCCCGACCAAATTCATCAACGTGATCGATGGAATCTGGAACGCAACGTTCGCGGTCACCACATCAGACCGTCGGGTCACGAACCCATTCTCCATTCTCGCAGAGGGCATGAACACGATGAATCGTGTGTCAGAACGCGCCAATCGCTGGCGCATAGTCATCGCCGACGATGAATCCCTGATCCGCCTTGACCTGCGAGAGATGCTCACGCACCTTGGCTATGACGTGATTGGCGAGGCCGGAGACGGTCAGTCGGCGATGGAACTCGCCCGAAGGTTGCGGCCAGATCTCCTGATCATGGATATCAAGATGCCGGATCTGGATGGCATCTCGGCAGCCGAGGAACTTACTCGCGAGCGGATCGCACCGGTGGTGCTGGTCACCGCGTATTCCGATCAGGAGCTGGTTGACCGGGCTCGCGAGGCGGGCGTGGTTGGCTACGTCGTCAAACCGTTCCGGGAAGCGGAATTGCTGCCGGTGATCGAGTTGTCGCGGGCACGGTTCGACGAATTCCGAACCCTGGAGCGGGAAGTTGGCTCGCTGAAGGAAGCGCTGGAGACGCGGAAGCTGATCGAGCGGGCCAAGGGCGTGCTGATGGAG
>JAEZJB010000087.1 GCA_023415845.1 Chloroflexota bacterium
GCCGATGTCTCGTGGTGTGCGCCGACGGGCCAGATCACGACCAGCACCTGGGCCCTGGGCATTCCCGGCCATTCGTGGGCCGTCACGGCCACCGGCGCGATGTCGATCGGCCACAAGGGCATGATCCACGCCGCGAAAGTGCTCGCCGGCACCGCCGCCGATTTCATCCTCGATCCTGACCTGCTCCAGCAGGCAAAGGACGAGTTCGCCGCCTCCACGGCGGGACGTCCCTACCAGTGCCCGATTCCCGATCACATCAAGGCGCCCGAGTTCGAGTCAACGATCTAGCGCAGGTATCGATCTGCTACAGGGGGGATTGCATGGCTACCACCCACAACGAGGTTCAGACCGGCATTACCGAATGGCTGGAGGAGCGCCAGGGTCGCTTCATCGCGATGGCCGACCAGATTTGGGACAACCCCGAGCTCGCCCTCGCCGAGTACAAGGCCTGCAAGCTGCAAGGCGATGACCTGGCAGCCGATGGCTTCACCATCACCGGGAACATCGGCGATCTGCCCACCGCCTTCATGGCTGAGTGGAAGCAGGGCGAGGGTGGTCCCATCATCGGCTTCCTCGGCGAATACGATGCCTTGCCGGGCCTTTCGCAGCAGCGCGACCCCCTGCAGGATCCCATCGTTCCCGACGGTCCCGGCCATGGCTGCGGCCATAATCTGCTCGGCACCGCTGCCCTCGCCGCCGCCAGCGTCCTCAAGGGCTGGCTGGAGCACACTGGGACCCCTGCCACGGTCCGCTACTACGGCTGCCCGGCGGAAGAGACCTGTGAAGGCAAGGTCTTCATGGCTCGCGCTGGTGCCTTCGACGATCTGGACATGGCGATCACCTGGCATCCCGGCATCGATACGTCGGTATGGGCGTCGAGTTCGCTGGCGGTCAACAACATCAAGTTCCGCTTCCGTGGTCGCACGGCCCACGCTGCCGGCAACCCCGAAACCGGCCGCTCGGCGCTCGACGCCGTGGAGTTGATGAATATCGGCGTCAATTTCATGCGCGAACACATGATCGAGAAGGCGCGCATCCATTACGTGATCACCAATGGCGGTGGCGCGCCCAACGTCGTGCCCGACGACTGTGAAGTCTGGTACTTCGTGCGTGCCCCGGAACGCCATCAGGTCGACGAACTCACCGAGCGCGTCCGCAGGATCGCTCAGGGAGCCGCCCTGATGACCGAAACCACGGTCGAGGAGAATTTCGTCGCTGGCGCCTATAACATGCTGCCGAACAAGGTCATCACCCGCAAGATGGGCGAGGTGCTCGAAGCCCTCGGCGAAATCGCCTTCACACCCGACGAGTTCGAGTACGGCAGGCGCGTGGCGGCCCAGTATCCGGAGGAGTTGCGCAAGGGCATTCTCACCAAGCGAAAACTTCCGGTCGAGATCGTCGATGATGGTCTCTCCGCCACCGTCTGGCCGATGAAGGACGACGGCGAGGTTGGCTCGGGCTCGACCGATGTCGCCGATGTCTCCTGGATCACGCCGACGTCCCAGTTCCGCACCACCTGCTTCGCGCTCGGCGTGCCAGGGCATTCGTGGGCGAATACCTCCACGTCGGGTGTCTCCATCGGCCACAAGGGCATGCTCCATGCCGCCAGGGGCATGGCGATCACGGCTGCCGAGTTCATTCTCGACCCCGCCCTGCTTCAGGAGGCAAAAGACGAGTTCGCCGCTTCCACCGCTGGTCGCCCCTATCAGTGCCCGATTCCTGCCCACGTTCAGCCGCGCAAGCCCTGAACCGGCGACAGGTCAACACCAGGTCGCTCTATCACGCCGATGGAGCGACCTCGCCGTGTCCGGCAATGTAGGAGGCGCACCACCTGGCACGGAGCCGATCACCGCTGTCTCCTGATCTGCCGGCAGCGATCCGGGCCTCGGATGTCCAGGATCGTGTCCAATCTGAACCCTTACCCAATGAGATGACCGTTCGTCCTGCGGATCATTTAGGACGCTGGAGCCCGCAAGCAATGTCTGTCCCCATGTCCATTACCGTGATGAGTGGCTCTGGCAACGATTTTGTGGTGATCGACCACCGCCAGCCCTGGCTGGATGAAGATCGAATTCCCGAGTTCGCTCGCGCCGTTTGTCGCCGTCGGATCAGTGTTGGCGCCGACGGCCTCATTCTCATTGAAGCGGCTTCCCGCCCAGACGTGGACTTTCGGTGGCGCTACTTCAATGCCGATGGTTCAGTCGGCGAAATGTGTGGCAATGGCGCCATGTGCGGGGCCCGCTTTGCGGTGGACCGTGGCATTGCTCCGCATAGCTGCCGGTTCGAGACGGATGCAGGCATCGTGCATGCCCAGGTCGGCAATGGCGAACGCCCTCGTGTCTCGATTCAGATTCCGTCAGTCGTCGCTCCCGCCGAGAGCGAACCGATCGTGGTCGGGGTGGATTCCTGGCAGACAACGCGTCTGGTCGTTGGGGTGCCACACACGGTCACCTTTATCTCCGACGTGGATGCGTGGGACGATCGCACGTTCGATGATTGGGGACGAGCGATGCGATACCACCCGGCATACGCTCCGGCGGGTACCAACGTCAATCTGGCCCATCACGTCGATGATCACACGCTTCGCATGCGAACCTGGGAGCGCGGCGTCGAGGCGGAAACGCTCGCCTGTGGAACGGGCGCGGTGGCTTCCAGCATCGTCGCAGCGC
>JAEZJB010000233.1 GCA_023415845.1 Chloroflexota bacterium
GGATTCGAGCGACGGTTTGTCATCTCGCCTCGCCGTAATCAGGAAGCGCTCACCCACGAATATCCCGATATTGTCGGCTTCGAAATCGCTACCGGATTCCCGTATCCCGAAGAACTCCACATAAAGCATGTCCTCGAACAACATGATCTTCGCACGGTCGCGATCGGAGAGGGCACTGTCGACGGCGATTTGATGGAGGCTTAGCATGTCACCCAGTTGGTGAAGATCCGCTTCATCGCCGGCCTCGACGTCGATCCAGACAAAAGCGTGGGGAGAGCGAAGCAGCTCAGGAACGTCGCGCAGGTTGGCACTTACGAAATCACCGGTTCCGTTCATGCACAGTTCAATCGTGGTCATGGGGGTCCTGTGTCACGAAGGAGTGGAGGGGACGTGGGCAGAGGTGCTAACCAGCGTCATCGCCGAGGGCGGGCTGCGACCACAATCGCGCCTGACGCAGACCTATTTCGACGACGAAGAGGGCGAGGGCAATGGTGAGCGGGACGAACCAGACCGGGGTGGCCACTCCTGGCGCGTTGGTGGCCGACGAATTGCCATCGAAGAGGCTGCCGTCAGGTGGGATGTCCAGCGAGAGTTCCGTCCCGCCCGTGCGAGTCGCAAGCTGGCGGAGCAATTCGGGGCCTTTGCCCGCCGGTCGCCATTCGGCGGATGGAGCGAGGGATGTGGCGACCGAAATCTCCTGGTCGGGCAGGGAGACGAGATAGGAGCCAGGCGAGCCGTCGGGGATTATCGCCTCGAAGGTGCCGGGGGCGGTCTCCTGCAGGGTCAGGATGGTGGTGGACGCGTCCGGGGCTACAACCTCGATCTGGCTTCCACCCAGGGCCAGGGTCTCGTCGCCGGTTGTTGGTGCCTCCAACGTCAACCTCACCCCGGCATCGTCCTGTGCGAGCGATGCCGACACTGCCTGGTTGTCGGGATCGGGGAGCGCCCAGCGCAACGCACTCCCCCAAAACTCGTCATAATCGGCCCAGGTGGCCCACTCGGCGGCATAGTCGCTGCCGTCATCCGCCGTCCAGGCAATGACGCGCCCCAGCCCCAGTTGCCATTTCGCCAGCAGAGGATCGCCCCGATCGGACACCAGGTCCACCTGAGCTCCCTCCCGCCCCTCGGCGAAGTTGTAGCCGTCGATCGCTGGAATCGCCGAGATATCGATGTCGTTGAGGATCGGGCTGGCCTGGCTCTGCACCGGAGTGAACGAGCCGCGCAGAACGGACTGGCTTCCGGCATTCTGCGCCTCCTCGAACGTGATCTGTGGGATCTCCTCTGGTGAATTGGCGAAATGATAGCGACCGTTGCCCGTCGTCGAGAGGTATTGCAGGAGATCAAGGTCTGCATCGGTGCCGAGGGCGACGGTAGAGAGGGTGATGTTGTCATTCCCGATGTCGGAGAGGAGACGCGTGTAGGTGTCGCGCGAGCCGCTCCGGGACTTTCCGTCGGACAGGAGAATGATGTGCCGCACATCGGCATCGACGTTGCGCATCTGGTCGTAGCCGACCTGCAGTGCGGGATAGAGTTCGGTGCCCCCTTCGGCATTCAGGGGAACCAGGGCTTCCTCTACCTTCCCGATGTCGCCGCTCCCGGACAGCGTCATCATGGGCAATGCCCAGACCGGTTCGTCATTGAAGGCAATCACCCCCAGTTGGTCGCCAGCCCCGAGGGCGCTCGCGGCGGTAACCACGCCGTTCTTGGCAAGATTGAGTTTTGAGGTGGAGCCCTCGCGCGGGTCGTAGCTCATCGATCCGGAACGGTCCATGATGATCAGCACCGCCACGGACGGACGACGCTGGCCGTCGACCACTTTCACGGACACCGGCATGGCATCTTCGAGGGGCGTTCCGGCGTAGGAACCAGGACCGTATGCCGCCGACCCACCGATCACAATCAGGCCACCGCCATTCCGCGTGGCATCGACCAGCGTGGTTTGCTGATCGATCGAAAGGTCCCAGGCCGGGACATTGTCCAGGAAGACCGCATCGATCCCGGCCAGACCGGGGGCCTGGGAGGGAACTTCTTCTGGCGTCACTGCCCGGACCACAGCCCCTTCCGCCGTCAGGGCTGCCACGAGTCGCGACGGATCCGATCCGATCGGAGACACGACCAGCACCTGCGGCTGGTCGCGGACGATGAACCCCAGCCAGCCGCCGTTATTGCCCGGAACCCGGTCCATTTCCGGCGCTCCGCGCACCACGACATCCACCGTGTGATAACCGGGAGTGGCCGACTCAAGCTCGATTGGCACCATGGTGGTGCCCGGTTCGAGCGAGAGATCCAGCGTTTGCGTCACTTCACCGTCAACCAGGATATCCAGGGTGGCAGGACCACCCCCGCCCGAGGAGACATGCGCGACCAGATGGAGTGATTCTCCCTGCCAGGTCGAGGTTGGGCCATCCAACCGTTCGATGCGCAGGTCTCCGGCATCAATCCCCGGCAGTGGCACGACATCAATGACCACCCCGGCGTCGCGTGCCTGGTCCACCTGGCTGATTGCATGGCCAATCGTTTCCTCTCCATCGGAAAGCACCACCACATGGCGGTTGTCGCCGACCGGCAAGGAACGGGCCAGGGTCAGTGCCGACGAGAGGTCGGTGCTGTCGCCCTGGGTAGGGGAGGATAGCCATTCATCATCGAGCGCACCAGCAGGGGCGGGCGCCACCGCCAGGCTTGGCGCAGCGCCGAACGTGATGATCGCGGCGTCGGCGTCGTCTCCCGCCTGGGCGAGTGCATCGGTCACCCAGGCATTCGCCGTGTCTGCGGTGGTTTGCTGGATGCTCGCCGAGCGGTCGACCACGAAGATCGTGGTTGCATTACGGGCGCCCTGAACGATGACCGGACCGGCCAGCGTGGCCAGCAGGAGGATCAGGATGACTCCGCGCATAGCGTCGAGCCAGACCGGTGTGGTGCGGCGGTAGAGGGCGCGCCCAACCAGCAGCACGATGGGAACCGCCAGAAGCAGCCACAGCAACCCCGGATGGAGGAATGAGAGGCTCCAGTTCATGGCTTTGCCCCCGCTCGCTTCGGGAAGAGCTGGCGGAAGCGGTTCCGCGCTGGTGTGGCGCCCTGCGCCCGGGCCACGATCCACTCGGCCGCGATGACGGCGAGCGCAACCACGGTCAACAGCGGCCAGAGGTCAGACTTCACGATCGATCCCGCACGGTCACTGGTTCCGTCCCAGGTGCCAGCGAGCGCCTCCGCCAGGTCCGGATTGGGGCGCAGGTTGGACTCGGCCAGGCTCCCGGCGTTCACCACAACCTGGTATTGGTCCAGTGGCTGACCGGCTGCCGACATCTCGGTGAGGGTGTAGATACCGCTGCGGCCAGTGGTGCGCATGATGACCGGTTCACCTGCCGTCACCGGCAGGCTCGAGTCCTGGTCAATCGGATTCGTCACCACCAGCGATGCAGTGGACGGGTTGGCGCCGATGACCAACGGTTCGCCGGCGGCGATGGCACTGGGAATTGGCGGTTCGGTCAGGCTCTCGACTGCTCGGGCCACCAGGATGGGAAACGCCACCCGCTGGGTGATGTTCGAGGTGGAGAGGTCGAAGCCAAACGCCACATACGGGAGGCCGTCAAGTTCGCCTTGCCAGACCATCGGCCCACTGTCGGAGCCAGCCGAGCCGCGAACGAGCACGCGCTCGGAGTCGACCATCTGGTAAATAGGGGTGCTGCCAAAGGTGACGCCGGAGAAGTCCACGCCCTGCAGCAAGTCGTTGGTGGCATCCAGTCGCTCGACGGTCGGCCCATTGAGCACGCCGTTGGTGGTGAAGAGGTCACCGACCGGGAGTGGGCGCACGAACAGCATCGGCGTTGTCGGTACATCGTCGGCTCCAGGGCTCACGCCGTCGAACACCGTCAGGTCGTAGGTGGTGGCGAGGGCTCTCAGCCCGGGAGTGGAGGTCGGGAACGTGTCGATGGTGGTGTCGGGCAGCGCGGCCAGAGCGCGCTCCAGTGGACCAGGCGTGTCGCTGACCAGCAGGATCGAGAGGCCGGTGGCTCCGGATCGGTCGATCAGCAGGCGGGCAGTGTTATCGGCCTGGAAGGGGTCACGCACATCGATGATGGCGCTGGCCGACTGCGTGCCCGGCGGAAGCGTCAGTTCGACGGTACGGGTCTCCCCGGCGGCCAGGTCGATCTCGGTTGTCAGAATGTCGGCTCCGTCCGCCTGCACACGGTAGGGGAGTCGTACCGGGTCATTGGCAAACGAGGTAATGCCAAAGGAAAGTCGATGCTCACCCTCGGTACCAGGCAGGCTGCGCGAGCCGATGCTGGTGATCGCGGCGTTTGGAAACGACTCGTCATAATCACCAACGGTGATGAGGGAGACAGGAGCTTCAACCAGGCTTGCGATGCCGGGATCGACCGTCAGGGCGCCGTCACTGACGACCACGACATGATTCTCCCGTTCGCTCAGGAGCAGGTGAGACGCCAGTTCGAGCGCTGCGTTCAGGTCGGCATTGCCGCCTGGAGCCTGCATGGCACGCATGCGGTCGTGGACCAGGTCAACCTGGGGCGCTGTCGAGGCGGAGAGGGTTTCAGTCTGTGTGGCGGTGACGATCACGGTGACGACATCGCCAGGTTGCCAGTCGTTGAGGTACGACACCACCTCATTGCGGCCCATGTCCCAACGTGTCCGAGAGTCGCCTTCCCGTGCCTGTGCGAGCATGCTTGTGGAGCCATCGAGGATGAGGATGGTATTGGCAGGATCCGAGCGCTGGGTGGCGAACCCCGGAATGGCGTCCAGCACCGGTCGTGCGAGCGCCAGCGCGATTGCCACTGCTGCCACCAGTTGCAGGATCAGCGGCCAGGTGATCGGCGGCATCTGGATGCGACGTCGATCGGCATGCTCCGCATCGACCGGATCCCAGAACCGCAGGGACGGGAGCGCGAGGGTCGGGGGCGTGCGCCGGCGCATGTGGATCACGATGATCGCGACGGCCCCAAGGAGCGCCGCCAGGCCAAGCGGGGCGAGGATGGCAAATCCGGCGGCCATTACGACACCATCCCGACGTTGCGCAGGAGACGGATCATGGCCTGGTCAACCGCGAGCTGAGTAGAAATCGGGACGTGCAGGGAGCGGGCACCACTGCCGAGCGTGGCGAGGCGCTCCTGCCATGCAGCCCGTCGCTCGCGGTACCGCGCCAGTGAGGCATCGTCAGCCCGGATCGGAAGTTGCGTGCCCGTCTCGAGATCGCGGGCGCGGTGCGTGCGGACCAGCTCCGGCAGCAGGGAGGGGTCCTCTTCGGCCGGGTCGGCGATCTGCAACAGCATCACTTCCCAGCCGCGTCCGATCGCGCCCTGCATGGCCTGCTCGAGGGCGTCGCCATCGACGGACAGGAAATCGGAGATCACGATCAGGATGCCGGGCCGCCGCCGCTCGAACACGAGCCGGCGCATGGACGCCGTCAGGTCGGCTTCCGATTGGGTATGAAGCCGTTCGAGCCAGGCCAGCATGGACCGGGTGTGCGAGCGTCCCTGCACCGGGCCGTATCGTCGCTGGGCGTCGGAGCCGATGGGGGTGATGGAGACCCGGTCGAAATGCCAGAGGGAGAGGTAGGCAAGAGCGCCGGTGAGTTGCAGGGCCTGGCGCAACTTGGTCGGTTGATCAGGAGCGCTCGACCAGTCCATCGACCGGCTCATGTCGACCAGCAGGTGGACATCGAATTCGGCGGTGATCTCGCTTTCACGCACGTAGAGGCTGTCAAAGCGAGCATAGACCCGCCAGTCGATGCGGCGGTAGTCGTCGCCAACCGTGTAGGCCTTGTAATCGGCGAACTCGGGAGACGGCCCCCGGCGCAACGAGCGGTGTTCTCCCGTCAGGCCAGTGCGAGCGAGGCGGCGGGATTGCAGGACAACGCGCCGGAGCCTCGCCAGCACATCATCGGTGAAGAGGGGGGTAACTGCGGACTGGCTCATGGCAACGGCCAATCGAAATACTCGCGGACGATGTCGCGCAGCGAGGCCGGAACCCGATTGCTGTCCGGACCAGCTTCACCTGGATTGTTGGCAGGCAGGTCGCCGCTGGCCGTGGTGGAGTCAGACCCGGAACCCGTGCTGGCGGTGCCGGAACTGCCACCCGACTGGACACTCTGGTCGGAGGTGCCCTGAAGTTGCAGTGACGTGTTGCCACTGGAGGTCGCACCGGTACCGGTATTGTCGTCTCCCTGCCCATCACCTTCGGGAGGATCGCCAGCTTTCCCTACGCCAGGCTCTTCGGCGTCCTCTGGTTTCTCCTGCGGTGAGTTGCCACTGGATGCACTCTGCGAATCGTCACTCGATTCCTGGTTACTGGTCTTGCTGGAGCCGGAACCACCGCCTTGCGATGCCTGCGACGGATCGCCTTCGGTCCCGGTCGTCGAGGATTGCTGGCCCGAGGAGCCTTCTGATTGGGAGGCGTTCGACGCCTGTCCATTCGTGGCATCTCCCTGTTCGGCCGGTGAGTTACCGCTTCCCTCGTCCGAGGCAGCCGAGCCGGACCCAGGTTCGGATGATTCGCCGGATTGTTGTGAACTGGCTGCGTTGGCGTCGTTCGATTCCTGCTGGTTCACCACGCCTGGATTCGCTTCGGCCCCTTCGCCCGGGTCAGAGCCGGGTTGCGTTCCACTCTGCTCGTTGCCGGTCGACTGGTTCGCCTGCTGGGTGTCGCCTTCCTGGTTGCCTTCGCCAGGCGACTCCGATTGATTCTGATTGGCCGTGCTGCGGTTGGCGCCCGTGGCCTGATCCAGTTCCTGGGAAATTGACTCCTGGGACTCGACCTTGTCGCCAGAGGCTTCCACCTCGTTGGCCAGTGAACTCAAGGCGTCTTCAGCAGAAGGGCCCCCTTCACGGAGGGCATTTGCGGCGTCTCGCGTCGCCTGCGAGAGGGCCGGATTCTGGTCCGACATCTGGTCGGCAGCCTGGTCGAGGTCATCGGCCATCGCCTCCCGTTCGGCCTGATCCATCGTTGACGCCGATTCGGCCGCATTCCGGAGCAGGCTGGCTCCCTCATCATAGTTTTCATTGGCGATGGCGTCGGCTGCGGGTTTGGTGATGGCGTGTGGCTCCAGCGCCTCCCCGAGCGTGTCGAGATCCTCACGCGCCTGTTGCGAGGTACGGCCCCGTTCCTGGATGTCGGCGATGGAGGCCTGGTTGTCGGTTGGCGCTTCCGACACGGGCGGCGACTGGACGGGTTGTTCTCGTACCGCCATGCGCTCGCTGGCCAGCAGGAACTGAGGTACCGGCGCCGGGTTGAGTGCCGCTACCTGCCTGCTCGACATCCCCATCAGAATGATGGTTATCAGGGCGCCGGCCAGCAGCAGGCACAGCACGACCTCTCGCACAGGAATCCAGGATGAGCGTGGAATCTCTGGTGCGATCTCGTCGAATTTGTTGGCCGCATCGGCGAGCTGAATCCGGGAAATGCGGCTGGGAGCGTGGCTTCGCTCGAACGCCGAGACCATGCGTTCGCGGAGGCTGAACGTCTGGTCCAGCATGCGCAGGGTCTGGGCGCGAGATGGCCAGATCAGCCATCCATACACAGCGCCAATAGCGAGGCCCACAAGCACGATGACCACTGCCGTCGGCAGCGATGGAGGCGTCAGTGACGTAACTGCGGCGATCGCAGCCCAGGTCGTGATGGCCGCCAGACCGATGGCAAGGCCGCGACACATCGAGCCGATGAACCATGAGGTGCCAAAGGTTCGGGTGAGCCGATCGATCCGGGCCGTCAGGTGGGCGCCAGCGGGTTGGTCAAGTGGGGCTGCCGGCGTGTCCGGGCGCCGCCAGCTGAGGCGGGGAGGTGGGGCGACGCTGCCGATCCAGAAAGGAAGCCAGGCCAGGAGCCACAGCGCCCAGACCGGATCCTGGCGGAACGTGATGATGGCCAGCCTGGCCGCCTTGCGGCCGCCCGACCGCAGGTCGCGCAGAATCTGGCCAGGATCGAGCCTCGAGCCTGCGGTGCGAGGACGATAGATGCTTTCCATCGGCTACCTCACCTTCAGGTCGGGGGTCGAGATGCTGCGTGGCGACGGCCATCGCAACCGGGCGGGATGCCGATGCCATGCCCAGACAATGAGCCAGCCAGCCAGCCCGACCACCAGCGCCGACATGAGGTAGACCATCCGCCAGATGCGCGTGTCGATTTCGTCGACCAGCGCCGCGGCGGTGGCACGCCCCTCCTCGTCGCCCAGCGAAGCGTAGGCATCACCAGCCGCGAGCGCATCGCCGCGGGCCTGAGCGGCAGTGAACCAGCCGTCGCCTGCCTGCTCGGCGGCGGCCAGTTGGGCATCGGCGTTCACACCGGTGGTCGCGAGCGCGCGGTAGCGATCAATCGATGTCGTAGGCCGGTGCTCGGGGGGCAGCACATCGTAGAGGGCCTCGGCCTGGAGCAGGTAGGTCATGGCATTGCCATAATCGTGTTCGGTGAGGGCGCGCTCGGTTTGCTGCATCAGTCCATCAGCCTGCAACCCCACGGCGCACTGGGCAAGCAACGCCTCAACGCGGCTGATGCCGGCCGTGTCGCCAATATCAACGAACAATCGTTGCGACCTCTCCGCCTCGGAGGTGGCAGCCTCGTAGGCTCCACGGGCGAAAAGACTCTCGGCGCGGGAGATATCAAATGCCGACGCGGCGTTGTCCCGCCAGCCCGAGGCGAACCAGCGGGGCAGGAAGGTCTCCCACGGCCCCGCGAGGGCGGAGATGGATTGGCCAAACGACTCCGTCAGGTTGGTGTCGAGGTCATTGGAGGTGGAATAGGCGGTCACCAGCGTGCGGAGACCCACGACGCCGTACCGTTCGGCGACGAAGGCCACCAGCGCGTAGGCATTCGCAGTGCGTTCTTCCATCGAGAGGGTAACCGGCTCGTTGGCAACGATTTCGGCCCACGTTGGCAACGTGCCTGCCTGGTCGAGTCCCTGGACCAGCGACCCGAGCCGCGCCTGGGTCGCCACCACCGGCGTCTCCAGGTAGCGAGCGATCCCCGCTTCGAGCCCGGGCGGAATGTGCCCGGACCCGGCCTGCTGGGCGAAGGCGCGGGCGAGGATATTGCGCACCACATTTGCTGCTTCGATCTCAGTGAGGCTCCCGTAGGCATTGGTACCAATGAGCGCGCTCGTACCGTCGGGTGACATCCATGCCGTGTCGCCGATCCAGTGCCAGCCGTTGACGGTGGCGGGATCGATGGCATCAACGAGCGTGATGGTCACTCCCCGTTCGGGCTCGGTGGCGAAGAGGGCGGCGAACTGGGGCCAGGCTTCAGTTATCGCCGGCGAGGCAGATTCGGCGAAAGTGGCAGCGTCAATGGAGGAATCCGCGGTGGCGAGGATGCTGACTGCCCCGACGCCTGCTTCGGTCTGTTCCTGGGCAACGGAGGTCAACGGTGCCAGGCAGGCCAGCACCACGAGCAGGAGCGGAATCAGGCTGTGCCGGGAGGTGGGGTGGAATGCAGGCATGAACCCTCCGACGGCAGGTGCGCAATCGTCTCCCGGCGGGATTCATGGGGCGAACGAGCACGTCCTGCAAGAGGTGCTCAGTATACCCCAGCCAGTTGCCCAGCCTGCCGCTTCGGGCCGCGGTGCACTGGTCAGAGTGGCGCCCGCTGGCGCCCTGCGGTATTGTCACCGCGGTACCCCATGGGTCCGTTTCATGTCGTTCGATTGCCTGGCCAGGGACACAACTGTTGATCGCCGTCCGATCCTCTTCTGCCGTCTCTGACGACCAGGCGAAGGCCACGACCACTGCGGAACATCTTGGGTTGCGGAGCCGCTGGCGGGCTGTGCCCCTTCCCGAACGCTGTTTCATCTCCCTCCTATTGCTGATCTTCATCGCCAAGGGCGTGATCGTCACCTTTGTCCACCCGCCATACTCCGGGCATGACGAAGTGGCGCACTACGCCTATCTGCGGATGGTCGCCGAAGAGGGCCGCGTGCCGCTCCTGCCCGACCTCGAGGCATGGCGCGAAATCTACCGGGACACCGGCGAGTTCAGCCACGACCGGATGCCAGGCGAGTTCTGGGAGTACTGCCGGCGCGCGACCATCGACTGGAGCCCGGGCTGTGAGGATCCCAGGTTCAGGAACCAGCCGATCTACGCCATGTCGCTGGCCGGATCGTATTTCCCGACTGGCTGGATCTATACCGCCAACCACCCACCGCTCTATTACGTGGTCATGACTCCGGCTTACTGGCTGACGGACGGAGCGTCGATCGAAACGCAGCTCTACGTGCTGCGACTGGCGGCAATACCGTTTGGTCTGGTGGTCGTCGTCATGGCCTGGCTCACCGCCCGTACGCTCTTTCCGCGTGACCGATTCCTCGCCTGGCTGGTGCCGGCATTCGTTGCCTTCCAGCCGCAGATTTCCTATGAAGCGGCGATGCTCAACAACGATATCCTGGCCATCGCCTTCACCAGTGTGGTCGTCTATCTCATCGTGCTCGGCCTCAAACGCGGATTCCCGATTGGCACCGTGGCCCTGATCGGCTTCTTCTACGGCCTCGCGGTGCTGTCGAAAAACACCTCACTCACCACCGGCGGCATCATCGCGTTCGCGATGGTCCTCGGGATCGGGGTACGCCGGTGGCGAGAGTGGCTGGCGAAAGGCGCCCTGGCAGCCGCGATCGCACTGCTGATGATCTGGCCGTGGTACCTCTATATGTGGAGG
>JAEZJB010000194.1 GCA_023415845.1 Chloroflexota bacterium
CATCCGCCCCGATGCGTTCTGGGCGCAGTTCGCAGCAGACGTTCCGGAATCGATGGCCAGACTCATGTCCGCCACGCAGCGACCGGTAACCGAGGCTGCGCTGTCTGAGCCAGCCGGTGAACCGGCATGGAAGACGATCCCCTCCTGGTTCGTGTACGGCGCCGAAGACAGAAACATCCCCGCGGCGGCGGTGGCGTTCATGGCCGAACGAGCCGGCGCCATCAATGCGGTCGAGGTTGAGGGCGCCTCGCACGTAGTGATGATCTCGCACCCGCAGGAAGTGCTGGATGTAATCCTCGCCGCCATCGACTCAGTCTCCTGAACCAGGCATACCGCAACGCGTCGTCATTTCCGTGACTCGCAAACAAACCGCAACCCCGAGAGGACCTCACATGAACATCGTCGTCATTGGCGGCACCGGCCGCATCGGATCAAACGTCGTCAAGATCCTGCGCGAGAACGGGCATAAGGTTGTGCCAGCTTCGCCCCGGCTTGGCATCAACACCCTCACGGGCGAAGGGCTCGCCGATGCCCTGGCTGGCGCCGACGTGGTGGTGGACGTCAGCAATTCGCCATCGTTCGAGCCTGCGGCCGTGCTGGAGTTCTTTCAGACCTCAACCGGCAATCTCCTGGCCGCAGAGCAGACGGCCGGCGTCGGGCACCACGTCGCCCTGTCGATCGTTGGCATCGACCGATCGCCGGACAACGGTTACTTCCGGGCCAAGCTGGCCCAGGAAGCACTGATCGAGGCTGGGCCCATCCCCTACTCCATCGTGCGAGCGACCCAGTTCTTCGAGTTCGTGGATGACATTGCAGATGCCGCCACCATCGGCACAGAGGTCCACATGCCACCGGTCGCCTTCCAGCCGATCGCCGCTGAGGACGTCGCAGTTGCGGTCGCCGGGACCGCGATGAACGCGCCGCTCAACGGCCGCAAGGAGATTGCCGGGCCAGACCTGCTGCGCTTCGATGACGTCATTGCTCGCCGGCTCCGGTCCAGGCACGACCCACGGACGGTCGTGGCGGACCCCCAGGCGTTGTACTTCGGTTCGGTTCCCGACGAACAATCGCTGGTTCCACTCAATGGCGCGCTCCCTGGCAAGGTCCACTACGAGGACTGGCTGAAGCAGACCGCCAACCAGTGACGTGACCAGCCGCCGGTCGCACCTGACGACGACCGGCGAATCCGGCCGATCCCTGCCCCCTCCACCCCCGGAGCCACCAGATGAACACTGCAAACCTGCAAGACACCACGATTCCTGACGTCGTGCTGGAACCAGCCGCCCAGGCCCTGGCGGACGCCCTCGCCGCCAGCGACGGTCCACCACTCTACACACTCTCTCCATCAGATGCGCGGGCCGTGCTCGACCAGGCCCAGGCGGGTACCGTCGACCTGGCGCCGGCGGAGGTCGAAGACCACACCATCCCAGGTGGACCGAACGGGGCGGTATCGGTCACCGTGGTCAAGCCCGCGACCCGAAACGGCATGTTGCCCGTCATCCTGTACACCCATGGCGGCGGCTGGATCCTGGGCAACTTCGGGACCCACCAGCGATTGGTGCGCGATCTGGTCGACCAGACCGGGGCGGCGCTGGTGTTCGTCAACTACACGCCCTCGCCGGAAGCTCAATATCCGGTCGCCATCGAGCAGGTGTATGCCACGCTCGAATGGATCGCTGCCTATGGCGCGGAACTTGGGCTCGACGGAACCAGGCTGGCAATTGCCGGGGACAGCGTGGGCGGCAACATGACCGCAGCGGTGGCGATGATGGCGAAGGAGCGCGGGGGGCCAGCCATTCGCTACCAGGCACTGTTTTATCCGGTGACCAATGCCGCGTTCGATACCGCCAGCTACGAGCGGTTCGCCGAGGGGCCATGGCTGACGCGGAAGGCAATGCAGTGGTTCTGGGATGCCTACGCTCCCGATGAAACGACCCGTAACGAACCGACGGCGTCTCCACTCCGGGCAACCTCGGAGCAACTGGCACATCTCCCACCCGCGCTCGTGATCACCGACGAGGCCGACGTGCTGCGCGACGAGGGAGAAGCCTACGCCCGCGCGTTGCGCCAGGCGGGGGTCGACGTGACGGCCGTGCGGTACGAGGGAGTCTTCCACGACTTCATGATGCTCAATGATCTGTCAGCAACCAATGCCACACGCGCGGCGATCACCCAGGCCGCGAGCTTGCTCCGGTCCGCGCTGGCGTAGCTGGCTCGCGCCGCCCCATTTGCACCGGAATCCGAGCGGTCCGGCACCGAAAGGGCTGGACCGCTCACTCCCAGGTCGTCCCCGGCCGACTCGTCCCATCTCCACATCCGCCCTCGCAATCGTGAACCGGCCCGGGTGAGAACTCCCCACTGGAGGACCAGATGGATATCGTCTTCATGGATTCCACCAACAGCGAACACCCGAACTGGAACGATGCCGCTGGTGACGTCCTGATCGTGGCGGCCATGGAACGTTCGGCCACGGCGTCCAGGGTGAGCCTGCTTCGTGACGCCGGGTTTCCGTCCGACCGGGTTGATGTACTGGTCGTCGAGGAGGTTCCGAGGCTCGAAGAGCGATTGGGAGGATCGGGGCTTCACCGGTTCCTGGTGAGGCTCCGCCTGGTTCGAGGTGATGTCCTCGACGTGCTCGAACCGGCGCGTATTGAATTGATGAACGGGCGAGCGCTCGTTTGGGTCACCACCACGGGGTATCGCCAGACTCGGCTCGCCGGATCGATCCTGGGATACCCCGACGGCAGCAGGATCACCGAGTTCGAGTCGGTTCCGGTCGATTGGCGTTGGTTCGACCGGTGGAACGATGGTGCGTTCCCTCCAACGCCTTGTCCTGGCGAGTTGGCAGCCTCAACGCAACCCTGGGCGCCAAATCCGTCACATAGCGCGGAAATCGCTGTTCCGGCCAGCCGTGACACCGGGCTGCTGGTCTGGAGAGGCCCTGAAATCCACCATGGTGCCGACCGGCCCCCAGCTCTTGAGGGATTTGCCGGGCGATGACACCGGATGCTCCGAGCGGCATGACGCGACTGGCGAACGGTTACTGGTCCAACCGAGAGTTGCAGATGTCACTCAGGTGATGCAGCACCACTCCAGCCCAGGCGGCCGGAAATATCGGCGGCGGCCTGGGTCACAAGATCGACGTATCGCTCGTGGTTGCCGCTGTCCTCGAACTCGCTCTTGAGTCCCGAAATACTGATTGCCGCCTCGACCCGCCCCTGGGCTCCCCGGATCGGTGCCGCCAGGCAATAGACCCCGAGATTCGATTCCTCGCGATCGATGGCAAATCCCTGAGCAGAGATTTCGTCCAGTTCCGCGGCCAGCACTGACGGATCGGTGATGGTATGCGGCGTCACGGCCGCGAACGACTGGTCCAGGTAGTCGGCCAGTTCGCCAGCAGGAAGCGCGGCGAGCAGCACCTTCCCGAGGCCGGAGACGTAGGCGTCCTCGCGCTTGCCAATCGAGGCCCAGAACCTGACCGGGCGATCTGGCGCGATCACTTCGATGTGGACGACCTGGCCGCGGTTGAGGATGCCGAGGTTGGCCGTCTGCCCGGTTTCCCGCGCCAGCTGCTCCATGATCGGCCGGGCCTCGGCCTCCAGCGACGTACTCTGCAGGTAGACGCTACTGACCTCGAGGGTTTTCACGCCCAGGCGATATCGCTCGGAATCGGCGACCCGCTCCACGTAGCCCCGGTCGGCCAGCACCGACAGCAGGCGGATGATCGTCGGCTTGGGAAGACTGGCACGTTCGGCGATTTGCCCGATCGAGAGCTCGGGGTCGGCGATGGTAAAGCATTCCAGGATGTCCAGACCGCGATCAAGCGCACGGATCTGATAGGTTATGCGTTCTGACACCGGAGCCCCCTTCATGCCGACTAACGCGGCACCGGCGATCGCTGGGAAGTCAGCGATCGACACGGAACCGGGCAATTGCTGCCTGGTCCAGTTCTACCCCAAGTCCCGGCTCCGTGAGCGGACGCGCCCATCCGGCGTCGACCGGCAGGGGAGCGGACACGATGTCGTGGCTGTAGAAGAACTTGCTGATGATGTCGCACGGTAACACATCGGGCCGGATTCCCGGCGCCGCGATGGCCAGATGAATCATGGCTGCCTGGGCAATGCCCAGTTCGAGATTCGATCCGATGGTGGCGGGAATCTGGGCCGCCTCACCGATCGCGGCCACGTTCCGGGCTTCCAGCAATCCACCACCCATCCCGACGTAGATCGAGAACATGTCGGCCGCGGCTGCCCCGATCAGGGCCAGGGCATCAGCGGCGGTCGAGAGACTCTCGTCAGCCACCACCGGCAGGCGTGACGCAGCCCGGACATGGGCCAGCCAGCGCGGATCACCCGCCGGGACCGGCTGCTCGACAAAGGCGATGTTGAGATCTTCGAGGCGGGGAATGACGGAAATTGCCGCGGCCAGGCTCCAGCCACCGTTGGCATCGACCCCCAGCAACACCTCGTCACCGACGGCCTCGCGAACCGCCCGCACCCGCGCGACATCTGTGGCGGGATCGAGGCCGACCTTGACCTTCATGGCGGTGAAGCCCTGCTCGACGGCCCAGGCCGCGATCTCGGCAGCCTTCGCCGGTTCCATGCCCGAAACGGAGTACTTGGTGCGCACCTCGTTCCGTACCGCACCACCCAGCAACTGGGAGACCGGCTGGCCCGCCACCTTGCCCGCGATGTCCCACAGGGCAAGCTCGATACCAGCCCGGGTGAAGGGGTTGTTGGCAAGTGTCCTGCGCATCAGGTGCGTCAGGCGTGTGCGGTCCAGCGGGTCTTCACCAATCAGGAGGGGGGCGAGGATCGTGTTGATGAAGTGCGCGGCAGAAACCTGGTCCTCACCACTCCAGAGCGGTGTGCAGGAGACCTCGCCAAGGCCGGTGATGCCTTCGTCAGTGCGCATCTCCAGGATCAGGAATGGCGACTCGGTGTGGGAGCCGCGTCCGCCAACCGTGGCGCGGGAGGGTTCGATCGGGACATTGATGGGAATGGTGTCGATGGCGACGATCTTCATGGATACGTGACCTGCTGCGGTAGAGGTGATGCGGAAAGTGCCCGCTCGAAGGTTTGGGCCAGCACCAGGCTGGCAATGGCGTCATCGATATCGGGGTGGGGCGGAATTCGGGTGCGGATACCGGTGAGGAATGTCGCCAGCTGGTGCCGAAAGCAATTCTCGAACCAGTCTTCTTCGAGGAAGACGTCTTCGTCGCCACCCTCGGCGCGGAGGTGAACACCCCCGTTCGGGAAGTCGAACCAGGCAATGCCCCGTGGCCCCACGATCGACCACTCGGAGGGCGGAAAATCAGGCAGGAACCACCCGATCTCAACCCGGGCGCGATGACCCGACCCAAACTCGATGACGGCTCCGTTGAGGTTGGGACGGGGGAATTCGGGCCGGGTGGTAGTGCCCCAGCCGACCAGCGTCGTTGCGCGGTCAGCGGTCAGGAAGTGCAGATGGTCCATGGTGTGAGCGCCATCGTGGATACACGGGGCGCCGTGATCGAGCGTGGCCATGATGCGCTGGTAATGTTCCGGATTTCCTTCAGGATCCCAGACCTCATCGAAGATGCTGATCCGGAAGTCGAGCGGGGTACCGAGGCGTCCTTCGGCGATCCACTGGCGCAGTGAGCCAAAGATGGGGCCGTGACGCATCACGAATCCCACCTGCACGAAGCGGTCGGAAGCGGTCACGGCATCCCGCACAGCCAGCGCCTCTTCCAGGGTCAGGGCGATCGGCTTTTCGGCCAGCACGTCCTTTCCGGCGGCGAGGGCCCGGATGGTGAGTTGTGGCGTTACCCAGGGTGGAGTGGCGATGATCACGGCGTCGACCGCCGGGTTCGCGAGCACCTGCTCCACATTCGAGACGGCAACCTTCGCCCCAAACCTGGCTCCAGCCTGGATGGCGCGCTTCAGGTCGGCGTCGCAGCAGGCGACCAGGCATGCGCCAGGCTCGGCCGCAATCGC
This sequence comes from Chloroflexota bacterium, assembly GCA_023415845.1. Lineage (GTDB taxonomy): Bacteria > Chloroflexota > Chloroflexia > Thermomicrobiales > UBA6265 > JACCYX01. The sequence continues at coordinate 5,976 of JAEZJB010000194.1, forward strand.
CGGCAGGTGCCGGGTCAGCGCGACATCGCCGCAGCCGATCACTGCCAGGCCGACCGGTCCCCTCATGCTGCGGTGACCGGCAGGTGCCGGGTCTCCCCGGCAGCGAGGTTGTCGACCGTGACCGCCGTATAGGTGCGCCCCCAAATGGTTTCCGTGGCGCCATCGACGCCGGCATCTGCCGGAAAGAGCACGACAACGCGAGGCATGGCCAGGCTCGCCGTCACGGTGTAGCCACCGTTCACAGGCTTCACGACCAGTTCGCGCCGGGCGTCGGTGAAGTCGACCCACGACTCGGCGTTGACGATTGGCACGCCAAGCTCGCGGGCCGTTCGCCAGTTGCTCTCGATCAGGGGCCGTGAGTAGGTGGCGAAGCTGACCGGGTGGGAATTGATCACTGTTGGCGTGTGGTAGCGCGCGACCGAGTTGCGAATGATGCCGTTGGTGAACTCCTGGGCGCGTGAATAGAGCCAGCGCTCGCTGAAACCATGGGCATCGCTCACCAGGATCTCCTCGGTCCAGTGCGAGGCGATTTGCAGGTGATCGATGATGGTGCCATCGGTATCGACGAAGCGGCCAAGGCGACCGCTGCCGGTCAGGTACCCGGAAAGGACCGGACCCATGGCGAAGTAGTTGGCTTCGCCGCGAATGCCGAGTTCGGCGTGCAGATAGGCGAGGTCCATGTACCCCACCCAGCGGATCGCATGGTTGCGGATGGTTCGCACGGGACGCCCGAACTGCTCCTGGTGCCGTGCCACGTTTTCCCGCACCATGTTCGGCACCCAGAATTGCTGGGCCTCGTCGGTTGGCCGCAACCCTTCGATATCGATCGTGGTGGCCGGGTGCACCGAAAAGACGTGCCCCTCGTCTTCCCACCGCGTCATCAGGTTGGTGGTGAGGATCGTCCTGTTCACCACGTAGAAGGTGCAGCCAGCGTCGTACTCGCGCAGCACGCCGGTCATCACCTCGAACTGCTCGAGGGTCGACCAGTCGTCGTCGCTGGTCTGAATCACCAGGCTGCGCTGACCCGGATCCGGGTAATACCAGAGGCGGGGCTGCGGGATGAGCGACTCGACCGCCCGGCCGAGGACCGCGGTGAGGATGTCGGCCTGGGGGACCGTTGCCCGCCGGGCATCGACCTGCCCCCGGAACAGGTCACTTGGTCGCTGGATGCGGTCGTAGATCTCGTTGGGCATGTCGGCCAGGTCGGGATTGCCGTGCCGCAACCGGGCGACCGATTTCGCGAGGTCGAATCCGATCACGACGACCTCGCCGGCCCCCACCCGCGCGTGCCAGATGGCGGGCGTATGGGTGAAGGGATCACCGGGAGCCGTGACGGTGGCCAGTGCGGTCGCCTCGATATCGGCCCCGGGGGTAAAGACCGAGACCGGCACGATCACCTGCACCGGGTCGAGAGGCAGTCCGGCCAGGAGATCCGTTTCCGGAAACGCGAGGACGCCGTCGGTGACATGGACGTAGCCCGGAACGAAGCCGAGCCGCACGAGCAGCGCGTTGTCGGGGTGCAGCGCCACGAGGCGTCCACCCCCTCGGACCCAGGCCGCCAGGTCGTCGGCGACCGCCAGCGGGAGCTGCATGCGCGGCAGGACCACCCCGTTGGCGCCAGCAGACAGGCGAGCCCCGAGGTCGCTGCGAGTCACCGCCTCGACATCGGCAAATCCCTCGATGCCGAGCAGTTCGCGCAGGTAATGACTGTAGATCGACGTGGAGTCCGTCGACTCATGGACAAGCAACATCGCGTGTTTCGTTCTCCTCTCATGCAGGCGTTGCATGCGATGACATCAGACAGATCGGGACACCAATGGAGCCGGGGGCGTTACCCCTTCATGCCGGTGAACACCACGCCCTGGATGAAGTAGCGCTGGGCCACGAAATAGAGCAGCACGCACGGCAGGGCGGTCATGACGCTGGCCGCCATCAACATCGCCCACTCGGTGGTCTCCACACTCTGGAACAGGCGCAGCATCAGGGGCAGCGTGTACTTGTCGGTGCTATTCAGGTAGATGAAGGGACCGAAGAAGTCGTTCCAGTGACTGAGGAACGCGAAGATGGCCACCACCCCGACTGCCGGCTTCGACTGGGGCAGCACGATCTGGGTGAAGATTTGCCAGATACTGGCGCCATCCACCCGGGCCGCGTCATCCAGCTCGAACGACAGCCGCATGTAGAACTGGCGCATCAGGAAGATCAGGAAGGCCGACCCGCCCAGCCACGACGGCACGATCAGCGGCAGGAAACTGTCCAGCCAGCCAAGGTACCGAAAGAGCACATAGCTGGGAATCAACGTGACGTGATAGGGAATCATCACGGTGGCGATCAGCAGCATGAACAGCCAGTCGCGCCCCGGAAACCGCAACCGGGCAAACCCGAAAGCAACCAGGCTGGCGGAGACGACCTGGCCCAGCGTGGCCAGGCCTGTCACCACGGTGGAGTTCCACCAGCCCCGCCCAAACGGAATCCGGTGAAACACCTCGGAGTAGTTGCTCCACTTCACTGGTGACGGAATCCACTCCGGCGGGACGACGAAGATCTGGCCCTCGGTCTTGAGGCTCGACGAGAGCAACCAGACGAGCGGGAGGCAGAGCATCGCGCCAAACAGGGTCAGCAGCAGATACGTCCACCAGTACTTGCGGAGATGTCGTTGCCATGAGTTGCGAGTGGAGTGCGACGGGATCGTGGCCTGCATTGATCGTTCCATTCCCTTCCGGCTGGTACCTGCTAGCGTCGCCGCGAGTCGGCCTCGTAATAGACCCAGCGATTCGAGAGCCAGAAGAGCAGCAACGTGAGGACGAGAATGACCAGGAAGAGCGCCCAGGCAATGGCCGAGGCGTAGCCCATCCGGAAGTTCGAGAATGCGTTCTGGTAGAGGTAGAGCACGACGAACAGCGTCGAGTAGCGGGGCCCACCGCCGGTCATGATCAGCGGCTGGGCAAAGACCTGGAA
>JAEZJB010000200.1 GCA_023415845.1 Chloroflexota bacterium
GGTCACTGCGGTCAATCTCGTCGCGCTCGTAGTACGGATTCAGGTCGAGGAACATCCCGCGCGACGCACCAGGAATCACCCAGTTCGACTGATTGACGGTGATATCGGGCGCATTGCCACCCGCATATTCGGTCTGCAGCTTGTCCCAGTATTCAGCCGAAGGCCGGAGTTCCAGCTTCACCGTGGCCAGCGTGCTCTGGGCATTGAAGTCGTCCACCATCTGCTGGATCATCGCGTCCCAGGCCTCGCTGACCGTGTAGGTGGCCATCCGGACTTCGGTCTTGTCCTGGGCGCGAACGGCCGGCGCCAGGCTGGGCGAGAGCGCGGTCGCGGCGAGCGCCGCTCCTGCGGTAAATCGGCGGCGAGTCGTTTTCATGAGAGTCCCTCCTGGTTGACGCTGATCCAGCTGTCGCTTCCCGGTTGCACCTACCTGGTTACCCACGCCTCCTCGTCATAGCGAGACCGCCCTTCGGCAATCTTTTCGATCGCGAGTTCGAATTCGGGCCGATAGGCGGGCATCATCGGCCGCCAGGTGGTTTGCATGAAGCCCAGCACGTTTTTCCGCGGCAGGTTCTGCTGCACCCACGTGACCGTATCGGGAAAATTGCTGGCCGCCACGTCGACGCTCCCGGCGGGAACCTGGTCCCAGCCGCCCGCCTTCAGGTCGTCGTAGGCATGGAACATCGTCGTGCGGTCGCGCTCGGTGGGCGGCAGCGCCAGGTCGATACCCTCGGCGGCGGCCTCGGCGCGATCGATGTCCGGATCGAAGTTGGCGCCGTAATACCAGTTGCTCTGGATCACCGACTTCGGCATCCGGGCCATGAATTCGCTGGTATGGGTCCAGATCTTGTCCGACCAGATCCAGGGTCGCGAACCACGCGATTCGACCTGGTCGACGAACCAGAGGAAGTCGCGCCACCAGAGGTCGTGGGCCCGAATCACGGCGTACTCGTACCACGACTGGTGCTGCCAGGTTTCTTCGTCATATCCGATGTGGAAGAGGGGCGGATTGTCGAAGATGTCGATCACTTCGGCAATCAGGTCCGAGCAGACCTGGTAATAGATCGGCGTCGAGACCATCCGGTGATAGTCGCCCAGCCACAGGTCGTGTGCGGTCGAGAAGTTGAGCTTCGGCACCAGCGTGATCCCGAGGTCGGCCAACCGCGCCTTCTCGGCTTTCATCTCGGCTGGCGTCCAGGCTCCCTCGACGGCAATTTCGGGATGCGAGTCGTAGCGAATGCCATCACCCAGGCTGAAGATGACCTGATTGACGCCCGCCTGCACCATCTGGTCGACCAGGTCATCCCAGAGCGTGTCATCCCATCGCAGGAAGGGCTTGCCGGTCAACTCCGGGTGGTGCCACTTGAACCCACCGGCCTCTGCATCCTCGGAGTAGCTGTTGTAGCTGAACTGAAAGAAATTGGACCAGATCAGGTCCTGATCGGTACGAGGCATCGCGGAACACTTCTCCTGTCAGGAAGAGTCGTCAGATCGGTGACTGCCAACGGGACATCGGTGATGGAATCCAGGTTGATGATCGTTCGAATTCGCCTGCCTGAAAAAACAGGGCGGGCCTCGGCGGGCCCGCCCTGTTTGCTAGTCGAGCCCGAGCATCGCCAGGCTGTCGCGCTCTTCGATTGCCAGGATCGCCTTGTCCGGAATCACGGGTGCGCCGCCACCGGGCCAGGCATCGTTGACGGCGTGCAGCTTGGCCAGCGTCTCCTCCGGTGTGGAGGCGGGGTAATCGGAGCCAAACATGATCCGATCAAGTACGCCCCATTCCATCGCCGTAACGAGTGCCTGGTAGAACCCCCACGGGCGCAGCGCGCAGCCGGAGATGTCGAGGAAGACGTTCGGGTGCTTGCGGGCCACCATCAGGGCATCGGTCGTAAACGGGTGACCGATGTGGGCCATGATGATCTTCAGGTCGGGAAACCGCATCGCGATCCGGTCGGTATGCCGCGGGTGGGCGTAGTCGATATCGGCGAAGCGCACCGGTGACGTGCCCTGGTGGAGCAGCGTCGGCAACTGATGCTGCTCGGCATAGGCGAAGAGACGGGCGGCGTTGTCACCCAGCGGGTCCACATTCTGGTAATTCAGCCCAAGTTTGAGTCCCTTGAGCCCCAGGTCGACCCGGCACCGCTCGGCCTCGTCCAGCATGTCGGGCTCGTCCGGGTGCACGGTGAAGAACCCGATGTATTTCTCGGGATGGGCGCGCACGAAGGCAGCCGTCTCGTCGTTGACGCCCGGCGCCGTTGCCAGGTAAGGCTCGTCAACCCGTTCGTTGCCAACCGACTTCTGGGCAATATTGAAGAGGATCGCGCGGTCAACCGGCGCCATCGCGGCATCGAATTCCGCCCAGGTGTAGACCAGCGGCCGCGCCCCGGCCGGGTTCCAGGCAGCATTGATTTTGCTGGCCCGCAACTCGGCCGGAACCTCCAGCTCGAATCGCGGGGAGTGGGTATGGACATCAACGATCATGACGATCCTCTACCGGGATTGAATCCCTACAACAGCCCGAAGTGATCGAATGCCTCGCGCAGGGTGCGACCGGAGGCCAGCCACTCGCGCATCTCGTTCTCGCCGCTCACCTTCTCGCGGGCGAGCCGGATCGCCTCAGCTTCGACCTGTTGCGGCACGACGACAATGCCGTCGATGTCGGCAAAGATCAGGTCGCCCGGATTCACCAGCACCCCACCGCAGACGACCGGCTCGTTGTAGCCGATAATCGCGCCGCGCCCCTTCGAATCGACTGGCCGCATGCCGGTGCTGAACACCGGGAAGCCCATCGCTTCGATCTTGCGCACGTCGCGGGTGTGGCCGTCGATGATCGCCCCGCGTCCGCCACGAACCTGGGTGGCCGTGGAGAGCAGTTCGCCCCAGACGCAGGTGCGCGTGGACTTGTTGGTGCCTGCCACCACCACGCCGTTCACCGGCACGGAGTCGATGGCAAGAATTTCCTTCTCATACGGATCATCGGGCGTGTGATAGATGTCGGAGGAGAGGATCGTGTGGGCCCGCCCTACGACCACCGCCCCGTTCCAGGCCGGACGGATGTCGGCGGTCATCGCCTGGTCACGATACCCAAGGCCATCGAGCACGTCCGACAGCACGGCCGCATAGAGTTCCTGCGCCAGCACGTCGAACAATGCACCTTCTTCGTTTGCCTCACCTGACGCCAGCACCTGTTCCGACATGCCTTGCTCCTCGAAGCGATCTTCAATCATGGACTCTCGTTTCATGATAGATGGTCCATGATCCCTGTCAACACCGAGCAGAGACGGGCCGGTTCGTCGGGCCCACGGGCCCGGATGCCGACCGGAAGACTCGTTCAGGCCAGGCTCAGGTCCGCGCCATAGAGACGCAATCCCAGCTTCCGGGCCACCGCCCGGGATGCGGGATTGTCCCAACTGGTGCTGTAGAGCGGAATCCGCCCCAACCGCCAGGTTTCCCGCGCCCAGGCGGCCACCGCCTCGACCGCGTAGCCCCGCCCCCGGTAGCCAGGAACGGTTTCCACCCCGGCTTCAGCCGCCCGCTCGGACAGGCGAACCGTGCCGCAGATCGCGACCACCCGTCCCTCATCGAGCACGCCATATCGTGGCTCGTGGGCGGGGTCGTTGACGTCGAAGTCGGCCTGCCACCCAGGGAGGTCATCCATGAGTGGCTGATGGTCGCGAGTGAGCCTGACCGCCTTGGCTGGTTCGCCAACGTCCCGTGGAAAGATCCAGGCCGGGCCGTGATGCGCCACTTCGGCACCCCCAAGCAGCCGCCGCATCTCCGCCAGGTGCACCGGGAGCATCCCCAGGTCATCTGTCACCGGTTCACTGGCTGCCAGATCGATCAGTCCAGCCCGCACCGAGGGTTCCAGATCCGCCCGCACTCGCCAGATGTTCCGCTCAGCCGTCCGCCCGAAGAAGAACCGTGGTGCAACCTCTCCACCCGGCTCATTGATCCGCAGCAGGTTGCACTCTGCGTCGTGGGTGAAGAGCGTGGCGACCTGGATCTCCAGCAGGTGCAGACTGGTCAGTTCCCTCACGGCGCGTCCTCGAAATAGCGGCGGACATAGCTCCAGGACGGCACATTCCGCTCGACCATTTCTCTACGCATGTTCGCAATATCGTAATTGACCGCTCTTGCCTCAATATCCAGACCATCGTTCGTGACATCCAGCAGCAACCAGCGCGCCCGTCGGTCTCGCCCCGGCGGGTTACTGATCGACCCCGGATTGATCACCCGCACCCCATCGACAATCCGGTCGACCTCCTGATGGGTATGACCGACCAAAACCAGGTCGGCCTCCACACCCGCCAGAAGCTCGCGAAGATCGTCGTCATTCGTCACCATCGTGATCCCGGAACCCTCCTCGGTCCCCGGTGACGCGTGGACGAGCAGCACCCTGGTTCCGTCCGGCAACACGAGCCGCCGTTCCAGTGGCAGCGCGGCCACCCAGTCGTACCCGCCGCTGGCAAGGAGCAGGTCTCGCGTCCATTCCGACTCCGCGAGCACCGCCTGCCAGATCGCCGCATCTTCAGGATCGGTTTCGGCGATGCGCCGGTTCACGATATCCCGCACCGCAGCGGGGTCGGTGGCCAGACGCCGGTCACCGTTGCCGCGGACAGCCACGAGCCCCGGCAACCCGCTCAGTCGCTCAACCGTGCCAACCGGGTCGAAGCCCAAACCAACCGCGTCACCCAGGAACCACCAGGCGTCCACCCCGCCCTGGGCGGCGACATCCGCCAACACGGCATCGAGGGCAAGCGAGTTGCTGTGCACGTCGGCAAACACGGCGATCCTCACCATCGTTACCCCCAGAAGGACCGGATGAACGCCCGTGTCGGATGCCGCGACTGCTCGAGCGCCCCCAGCATCGCCTCGATGTCGTAGTCCACGAACTGACGCGTCAGCGTGTAGCCGCCAGCATCGGCCTCCAGCAGCGTCCACATCGCCCGCTGGTCTGGCGTCTTCGGATTCGACACCGAGCCGAGGTTCCAGACCCGGACACCGCCCACCGTCCGGTCCAGCGGCAGGTGGGTGTGCCCGGTAATCACGAGGTCGGCATTGGCTCCCGCAAGTCGCTCGGTCACCACCTGGTCGGCATCGTCGGGATTGATGCCAGGTCCATCGTCGGT
>JAEZJB010000203.1 GCA_023415845.1 Chloroflexota bacterium
GCTCAGCGCGGACGATTATCTACCGCCATCATCGACTGCTGCTGGTCGAACATCGCCAGCCGCTGGAACATGTTCACACCAACCCGCGACGCCTGCACCTTGGCGTGATTGGCTCTCGGACCCATGAACAACGAGTCCACCGTCGCCTCCCACGTGTCCAGCCAGCGCTGCAGGTGCTGCACATTCAGCGGCTCCAGCAGGTGGACCCGGATATGCGCCGCCATCAGGCCGCCTCGATACGCACCTGTCTGGAACAGGATGTTTTCCCAGAAGTTGGCGAACGTGGGGATGTGCAGGTCGAGGTCGACCTTTGCCACATCCCGGAAAATTGGCCCAAGCACGGGATCCTGGAACAACGTGCCATAAAACGTGGTGACGAGCCGGAGGATGTCTTCCCGGCTTTCGATGTCGTGAATCTCGGTCATCAAGGCTTCCAGGTGATGGTCAGGTGGAGGGGGCAAGGGGCCGCCCGCCCCTGAAGTCTACCCGGCACTATCTCCTGGCCGACCCGCACGATTGGGTGGTCACCCCTCCGCTGACCCACCAGTGGCCAGCACGGATACCTGGCAGCAAGTGTCACCCTTTCATTGACCCTGCCAGCATCCCTCGAATGAAGAACCGTCCCAGCAAAATGTAGATCAGCAGGGTCGGCAGCGCCGCGATCACGCTCCCCGCCATCACCACATTCCAGTTCACCGAGAACGACCCGCTCAGGTTGTTGAGCGCCACCGTCACCGGCTGCTCCCGCGGGTTCGTGATCACCGTCAGCCCGAACAGGAATTCATTCCAGATGTTCGTGAACTGGAAGATGCCAACTACCACGAATGCTGGCAGCGATAGCGGCAGCATCACCTGCCGGAAGATCTGCCACATGCCCGCTCCGTCGATCCGCGCCGCTTCGACGATCTCGTAAGGAATGTTCGCGAAATAATTGCGGAAGATCAGCGTCGTGATCGGCAGGCCATACACCACATGCACCAGGATCAGGCCCACCATCGAGCCGTAGAGCCCAATTCGGTCGAGGAACTGGATCAGGGGGATCAGCACGCTCTGGTAGGGAATGAACATCCCGAACAGCAGCAGGGTGAAGAACACCTCCGACCCCCGGAATCGCCACTTCGAAAATAGGTAACCGTTGATCGCGCCGAACAGCGACGACAACACCGTCGCCGGAATGACCAGAATGAAGCTCTGGCGCAGGTTCGGGCTCAACTGGTCCCAGGCTGCCCGGAACCCTCCGCCGGACAGGTCATTCGGCAACTCCCACATCCGGTCGATCGAGACGTTCGTCGCGCTCTTCAGCCCCGAAGCGATCATCACGTACATCGGCATCAGGTAAAACAGCACCGCGAAGCCGATGACCAGGAAGGTCACCACCTTCTTCCAGGGAAACGATCGGGTATGGGCCGCAACGTGCGTATGGGGAGTGAGCGGGTCAGGCCCGAGCGTCGTATCGGTGCTGCTCATCGTTCCACATCCCGCAATGACCTCGCCAGGTACGGCACCATCACGCAGCACACCAGGATCAACATGAAGATCGACGCTGCCGCCCCCAGGTTGTACCGCGTGGCGCCAAACGTCTGTTCATAGACATAAATGCCGGGAACGTCAGTGGCGAATCCCGGTCCCTTGCCTGACATCGCGAACACGAGGTCGAAGATCTTCAGCGAGATGTGACCGAGGATGACCAGCGTCGAGATCGTGATCGGTCGAAGCAGGGGAATGATGATATGCCGGTAGGTTTGCCAGGTGCTTGCACCGTCCAGTGCCGCCGCTTCCCGGATGTCGTGCGAGATCGTCCCTAACCCTGCGAGGTACATCGCCATCGCAAATCCCGACAGCTGCCAGACCGCCGCGATGATCACCGGAATCATCGCCACCGGAATCCCGATCTGGGCCTTGACCGCCTCTGGCATCGGCAGGTTGCCGAGCACGGTCGGGTCGGTCAGCCAGTCGATGTTGACCGGCCCGGCCCCAAACAATCCCAGGAACCAGTTCACGCCCAGAATGTCGGCCAGCTTTGACAGGCCGGCCTCCGGATTGAAGATCCATCGCCACGCAACACCCGTTACGATGAACGACAGGGCGTAAGGGAACAGGAAGATGTTGCGAATCAACCCTCGGGCCGGCAGCGACTGGTCGAGCGCAATCGCCAGCAGCAACCCGATCCCCACCGATCCGATCAGGAACAGCACCGTGAACACGATCGTGTTCCTGATGTCGATCTGAAACCTGGTTGCTTCGAACAGCCGCTGCCACGTTGCAAACAACGGGCTGCTGGGGGAAAGGTCCTGGCGCGGTGAGTCCCAGTTTGTGAATGACACCCAGATCGTAAACCCGATGAAGCCGTAGACGAAGACGAAAATCGCGATCAGGCTCGGTGCGAGCGCCAGTTGTGACTGCCAACGCTCCGGCACCCCGCGTCGATGCTGTGTTGGCTGACTGGGCACCGTTGAGCCCATCTCGCACTGTCCTTCCATCTGTTCGGTCCGATAAATCCCGCGTTCATGTTCGAAGCGAGTGACGCCATGCCGCCTCGTGGCCTTCCGTTCGGGTAGGGGCAGACCCCGGAGCGCAGCGGATGGTTGTCCGCCCAGCTCTGTCGCTCCATGTCACCGCGTGGCCTTCCGGTTGGGTAGGGGCAGACCCCGAAGCGCAACGGATGGTCGTCCGCCCAGCGGCTGCTGTATGAGGTTCCCCGCTGGGCATTGAACGACATGATCCTGGCGAGCCAGTGGTTATCCGTTCGCGTCTTCGCCCGCCATGACCAGCGCATCCTGGAATGTCGCCACATCGAGGTCCACCACGAACAGCGTGATCGCATCATTCACCGCATTCTGGAACTGGGGCGAGGCCGCGCCGCCATGAGCCAGCGATGGCACAACCGCACTGTCTCCAAACGCCTCGGCCGACCACTGCATGTACTCGTTGAAGCCACTCGCATCGGCATCGACTCGTGCCGGAATCGCCCCCTTGTATGGAGCGAATGCCGCCTGGGCCTCTGCCGAACCGGCCGTGATCAGCCAGTTCTTCGCGTTCACCGGGTGCGGAGCGCCCACTGGCATCGTGAACCCGTCGATCACGGCCACGAACGAGTCGCCGGTACCAGGGTGATTGACCCAGCCGATGTTGTCCGCCTGCTCCTTTGCCACGGCATCTCCATACAACCAGTCACCCATTGAGGTGAACGCTGCCTTGCCGGAGTACACCTGGTCTGCCGCGCCATCCCATGTCAGGGCAGCATGGTCGCTGTTGATCGAGTCGAAGTACGATGCCAGTTCTTCGATCGCCTGGGTGACTCGTTCGTCATCCCAGCCCACGCCACCGGTCCAGATCGCCGAATAGTCATCCGGACCCAGCGTCGAGAGCAGGATGTTCTCGAACAACTGCACCACAGCAAATGTGTCCTTCGAACCGAGGGCATAGGCGGGGATGCCGGCAGCGGAGAGCGTGTCCCGCGCGGCGTGCCAGTCGTCCAGCGTCCAGTCATCGCTGACCTCGATACCGTTATCCGCCAGGAGTTGCTTGTTGTAGAAGAAGACGTTGCCCCGGTGCACACCAACCGGCACCAGGTGGATTTCACCATCGAACGTGATCTGGTCGATCACGCCCTGCGGGAACTTGTCGCCCCAACCCTGCTCTTCGTACAGTGCGGTCACCGGTTCGGTGTAGCCGGGCTCGACGTAACGTGCCCACAGTTCGGCCCCCGGATGGCTCTGCCACGAGTCGGGTGCCTCGTTGGCCGAAAGCCGCGTCTGCAGCGCCACCTGGGCGTTCGATCCGGCGGCGCCCGCCACGGCCGCATTGATGATTTCGACATCCGGATTGTTCGCCGCGAACGCGTCGAAGAGTTGTTGCAGCCCGGCAGCCTCACCGGCGGTCGTCCACCACGAAAAGATCTCGAGTTGGTCTTCACCCGCCGCAGTGGGAGAGGAGTCCTGCGCGGCCACGATTCCGTAGCCGGAGAGCGGAGCGGCGGCAAGCACGGCAGCCGAGCTGAGGACGATCTTGCGACGATTGGCGCGGGTATCAAGGAAGGACATGGCGACAACTCCTCGATTTATGAGCGACGAACCGCTCCCATCTGGGGGCGTTCAAGACCAGGTCCGGCGGCTGGCGGCACTGGTGACCGGAACAAACCTGCTCCTTTCGCTGTCGACAGGGTCGCCC
>JAEZJB010000235.1 GCA_023415845.1 Chloroflexota bacterium
TCAGGGAGCGATGCAGCAATGCGTCGCTCCCTGATCCGTTAAGCGGCTGCGGCGAACGGATTGCTCCCCGTCACGGCCTGCTGCGCGTGTACGAACGAGCAGTTTTTCGCAGCATGGCGGGATTTCGCCCGCTCGATGCGTACGAAGAGTAGGCCGACCTCAATAGAAGGTTCTGGCCCGGTTCCTCCCGTTCCCGAAATGCGCCTGATCATGCTCATTCCCACATGAACTCGCACAAACTCCACCCCGAAATGGTCCGTCAAATCAACGAAAGGGGAGTTCGTGAGTTTTTGAGTTTGTGCAGCGCAACTCCAGGCCACCCTTTCCTCATCGGGGCGCATTTCCCGGACAGCCGTGACGGTGGAGTCTTGGCCATGTTCCGAATCACGAATCTCGTAAGGCGGCAGCCAGTCTTGAAAAAGCCCTATCTTCCCGGATTCCCGCTGGTTGCCATCAAATCTGGCGAACGTTCGCATCGTGTGACCAATTGGCACATGGAGACAATGTTCTGAGGTGAAACAGGCCGTTGTGATACCGCTTGACGCCCCTGGAATGGGTATGGGATACATCTTTGTCGGTTGTGATCGGACCGTCCGTCCGGTGCGTGCAATCAGCATCGTTGAAGTTCGGGGAATGAGGGAAACTGCATGATGGCGCCGGCGTTCGAACGAGGTCAATCTGGTGGACGCATGGCCTTGCTGCTGGTCGCCGTGCTCGCCCTGGTGCTGGGCTCGGTGGCCTCGACCGCGCAATCGGCCAGTGCCGCAGTAGGCACCACCACCGCCAATCTCAATCTCCGCCAGGGACCAGGCACCACCTTCGCCGTCGCCCAGGTCGTTCCTTCCGGGTCATCGGTCGAAGTGACTGGCACCGCCCAGTTCGGCTACGTGCCGGTGACCTATGGCCAGGCCAGCGGTTGGGTCCTCGAAACCTATCTCACCAACGGCGGCTCCGGGCAGACCGGAACTCGCTACGTCTTCGATGGCCGGCTGAATCTCCGGTCGGGACCAGGCACATCCTATGGGGTAGTGGCGGTCATGCCTGATGGTGCGGAGGTGAGTCTTGCCGGGGAAACGTCCAATGGGTTCGCCCGCATGACCTGGAATGGGCAAAGCGGCTGGGCCGCAACGCAGTACCTTGCGACCACCCCGCCTGGTGGATCAACTGGCCAGCCCTCGACCGGTGACACCGCGACCAGCACCGCCACCACCAGTGCCCGTGTTTACGTGCGCAACGGTCCCGCTACCACCTACGGCGCCCTCACCGTGGTGCCAGCCACCACCGAGGTCGAGGTCATGGGCTCGGCCACCGGCGACTTTACCCCCATCCGCTACGACGGGGTGAAGGGATGGGTCGCCACCAGCTTTCTGACCACGCCCGCGCCCACCGAGGTGCGCATGGTGACGACGGCTGCGGTCAATCTGCGCAGCGGCGCCGGCACGACGACCGCGGTCCAGCGCGTCCTGCCCCCGGGAACTGCGGTGACCGTGACCGGAGTCGAACAGAACGGTTTCCTGCCGGTGACCTGGAACACTCTGAGCGGATTCGTCGCCAGCGACTGGCTGGCCGAGCCCGGCTCCGGCGACGATCCCGGCACGGTGGTGGATGGGGACGAGGATATCGTCGCCATCATCTACGCCGCGGCCGACCGGTGGGGGCAGCCCCGGGCCGACATGCTGCGCGTCGCGCGCTGCGAATCGAACCTCGATCCCTCGGCGGTCAACAGCTCCAGTGGGGCGAGCGGCCTCTTCCAGTTCATGCCATCCACTTTCGCCTTCACCCCGAATGGCAAGCGCGGCGAGAACATCTTCGACGCCTATTCCAGCGCCGATGCAACCGGCTGGATGTGGGCGAACGGCATGAGAAATCACTGGGAGTGCCAGTAGGCAATCGCCCCCTCGAACTGAACTGATCCCTTCATGCGGCATGCTCGCTCCGGGCATGCCGCTGTCGTCTGGAGCCGGTTTGTGGCTACCTGCTGCCTGTCGGCGAATAGCCCCACTCACTTGACGACTGGCAGTTGGTGAAGGATTCTGTGTCACTGTCACCTCCAGTTCGATGTGCGAGCCGCGATCAATCGTTTGGTCATGCTGGGCCAAATGAATCAATCTGGGAGTATTGCCATGATCACCAGAACCTCACTCACTCGCCGTCGCGTCGTGGCCGGAGCTGCCGCGCTCACCGGCGCTGCTGCCCTCGGTGGCATCCCGCAGGGAATCCTGGCCCAGGCCACTCCCGCCGCCAACGTGCCCGCCGGCGCCATCGTCTCGAGTGTGGAAGGTGTGCCGATCGCCTATACCCAGTTCCCTGAGCCCTACACCTCGGTCTCCGGGGTGCCGGGGAATGGCAGCACGCTCCGCGCCCTGATCCTCTCCTACTCCCCACCGCCGACGCCTCGCGACGATAACCAGTTCTGGCAGGAGCTCGAAACCCGGCTCGGCGTTACCTGGGAACCGGAGCTGGTACCGGTTGACTCCTATGGCGAGCGGATTGCGACCGTGTTCGCCGGCGGCGACCTCCCGGAGATCATGTTCCTGCTGCCCGGTGCGACTCGCCCCATCATCTTCGAAGCACTGGATAACGAGGTCTTCTACGACCTGACCGATCTGGTCGAGTCGGGAGGATTGGCCGAATACCCCAATCTCTCCCAGTACCCCGATTACCTCTGGGACGCCACGCGGCACAATGGCCGAATCTGGGGCATCCCCAAGCCGGTCCTCCGCAACAACGACCCAACCTTCCTGCGGGCAGACTGGCAGGCAGCACTCGGCATGGAAGACCTGCCGGATGCTGCGGCCGTCAAGGACCTGCTGGTCGCCATGTCGGTCGACGATCCGGACGGCAACGGCACCCAGGACACCTGGGGCTTTGCCCCCTATGGCGGCAACTGGAACGGCTTCATCATCAACCAGATGTTCCGCGTCCCCTATGGCTGGCGCCTGAATGACGACGGCACCTTGACCGCCGCCCACGAAACCGACGAATACCGTCAGGCGCTGCTCTTTGCCAAGGACCTCTACGACGCCGGCGCCTACCATCCTGACGCCGCGAGCCTCAACACCGGCCAGGCCACCGACCTGCTGCTGGCCGGCCAGGTCGGTATGGCGACCAATGGGTTTGCCGCCGTCTTTGGCCCGTCCGGATACCGCACCACCATCAAGGACATCGTTCCGGATGCCGACCTGGAGCCGATCATCCTGCCCGGTGTGGATGGTGGCGAAGGCGTCACCTACCAGACGACAGGTATCTTCGGCTTCAATGCCATCTCCGCGAAGGTGGGCGAGGACGAGGAGCGCCTGAAGGAAGTGCTCCGGGTCATCGACTACCTGGTGGCGCCGTTCGGCAGCGAGGAAGCCAATTTCCTTTTCTACGGCATCCCCGGCGTCCACAGCGAAGAACTGGCAGAGGGCGGATTCGCGCTCAACGATCAGGGCGTCGCCGATCGCAGTGCGCTGGTCTATCCGTTCCTGAGCGAGAACTTCTTCTTCTACCCGGGCCAGCCCGAGGAGACGGAGTTCGCCCAGAAGCACAACGAGGCCATGGCGAAGGTCGCGGTGGCCAATCCCACGGCTGGCAAGTTCTCCGCCACCCAGGGCGACAAGGGTGCCGAGCTTTCCCAGCTCATCACCGATACCTACACCGCGGTGGTGACCGGCCGCGAACCAATCGAGTCGTTCGATGCCATGCTGGACGAATGGCGGTCGCGGGGTGGTGATGACATCCGCCGGGAATACGAGGAAGCCATTGCCGCTGGCTAGACACCTGCGATCTGACTGGTTGTGATTGTGTGGAGAGGGGGTGTCCCGCAGGACGGGATGGCCCCCTCTCCAGCGAGCGTGGGCCGCCGAATCGTGGATTCGTGCTGCCGGAGTTGGACATCATGTCAGACGCCGTGGAAATACGGCCCTATCAGGCAGGCGACGAAGCCGGCCTGGTACGGGTGTGGAACGCAGCCATGTGGGCCGACCCCATCGACCTGCGAGCCTGGCGCGAGCGCTATCTGCTCGACCCGGTCTTCGATCCCCGCTGCTGCCTGGTTGCGGATTCAGGGGGCGATCTGGTCGGATTCGCCTTTGGCATGCACCCGGTCGATGCGGAAACGGCCTGGATCGTCGGCTTCGGTGTCGTACCGGAACGGCGGCGGCAGGGAATCGGCACGGCCCTGCTCGATCGATTGCAGCAGGACCTTGAAAGGGCCGGTGCTCGCCGCGTGGTGGTTGGACCTTATGTGCCGACCTATGTCTCACCTGGCGTCGACGAGGCCGCTTACGCCGAGGCCGTTGCCTTCCTGCAGGCCAGGGGGTATGCGACCGAGAGCCGACCGCTCTCCATGCGATCGCTCCTTACCGGATACCGCGGGCCAGCCGATGCCAGGGAGCGACGGCAGGCCCTTGCCGGTGAGGGCATCGTGATTCGCGAAGCGACAGCCGCCGATATCCTTCCCCTGCTGGAGTTCCTGCGCACCGAATTCCCCCACTGGTCTCCCGATGCCACCGGTGTGATGCAGGAACTGTTCGCTGGAGACCCGGTGCGGTGCACCATGCACCTGGCGGAAGATCAGGGAATCATCATCGGCTTTGCCCAGTCCCGGGCCGAGCGATTCGGGCCGTTCGGTGTCAACCCGGCCTATCGCGGCCGTGGCGTTGGCGGCGTGTTGCTCCAGCAAACTCTCCTCGCCATGCGTGCCCGAGGCTTCCATGCCGCCTGGTTCCTCTGGACCAGTGACCGTGCCGCTCGGCTGTATCGCCAGTATGGATTCGAGGAAGTCCGCCGCTTTTCATTGCTCGCCCTGAATATCGATTGATTGCTCGACGAAGGTTCGGAGGAGAAATCATGCAGGATCAACCGTGCATCATGGTGATTGGGGCCCACGCGGCCGATGCGGAACTCATGGGTGGAGCGGCGGTGCTTGCCCACCAGGCCCAGGGCTGGCGTGGCGTGTTGGTCCACCTGACGCTCGGCGAGAAGGGAAGCAAGACGCTCTCGCCAGAGGAATACGCCGTCCAGAAGCGTGAGGAAGCCCAGCGCGCGGCTGCCATTCTCGGCTGCGACATGGAAGTGCTTCCCTATCTCGATGGCGAACTTCCGGCCAACGAGCAGGTGCAGCGCGAAATCGCCGAACTGATCCGGAAGCACCGTCCTACCGTCATCCTCACCCACTGGAAGGGCAGCATCCACACCGACCACGAGCGGACCTACGAGAACGTCTTGCGATCGCTCTTCTTCGCCGGGCTGAAGACGTTCGTTACCGACTATCCCAATCACTATCCGCAGGCCATCTACTTCGCGGAAAACTGGGAAGACGAGGATGGATTTGTCGCCGATACCTACCTCGATGTCACACCTTTCTGGGACACCTATGTCGAGGCGGCATCGAGCTACACGCTGATCGCGGGACCGAATCCACCGTTCCGCTATCTCCAGTGGTACGACGGTGCCAGTCTCGCCCGCGGCGCCGAGCGCCACATGGACCGCGCGGTGGCGCTGATGCGCTACCGGACCTTCTATGGCAATCGCGCGAAGGTCGATCACCTCTAGGCCAGTACCCCGTCGTCACCAAAAGGAGCGCCCCGGCTGAAGTAATCAGCCGGGGCGCTTCATCTTGAATCCTGCGCCAGAAGGGGACCAATACGCTGCTGTAAAGGGTCGGACCTGTCGCGATTCACGGCGAATCGACCCCTTTTGGGGAGCAAGCGGCTGTCGCCTGCCCGCCTCTTCACCTCATCCTCCGTGCCCTTAGCCCTTGATGGCCCCGCTGAGCACGCCTTGGGTGAAATACCGCTGGAGGAATGGATACACCAGCAGGATCGGCGTGGTGGCCACCACCACGATCGCCATCTGCAGCGTGCGTGCGGGTGGCAGCGGCCGATTCGACGTCGCCTCGGCCGCCGCGGCGATATCGGAACCCTGCAACACATACTGGCGAAGTACCAGTTGAATCGGCCACATCGTGGCGTCAGTGATGTAGAGCACGGCGTTGAAGAAGTTGTTCCAGATACCGACCGCGTAGAACAGCGCCACGACGGCCAGCACCGCCTTGGAGAGCGGCAGCGCGATGTCCTTGAATAGCTGGAATTCACTGGCGCCATCAAGCCGTGCCGATTCCAGCAAATCCGACGGCAGGTTGAGGAAGAACTGGCGCACGATGATGAGGTTGAACGAGCTGATCAGCCCCGGCAGGATCAGCGCTGCATAGGTGTTGAGCAGGTTGAGTTCCTTGATCAACAGGTAACTCGGGATGATACCGGGGGAAAAGAGCAGGGCCGCCAGCACCACGAACAGCACCGCTCGCGATCCCGGTACCCCCGGCCTCGACAGCCCCCAGGCCATGGTGGTGGTGAACGCCATCTGCAGCGCGGTGCCCACGATGGTCAACCCAAAACTGATCTGCAATGCCCGGGTAACGATGCCGCCCCGAAAAATGGCCCGGTAGGCGTCGAGCGTGGGGTTCTCCGGAAACAGGACGAACCCGCCCCGCAAGGTGTCGGCATACGTGGAGAGCGACACCGACAGGATGTTGATGAACGGCACCACCATCACGATGACGATGAAGACGATCGTCAGGCCCTTGAGGATCTGCATCCACAACGGCGTCTTCTCCATCCAGGGTGGCCGCTGGGCACCGGCGAAGAAGGAGCCTTTGGGCTGGGATATCGGGGCGGGAACGGCCTGCTCGCTCAACTAGAAAATCCCTTCGTCGAACAGCCGGTTGGCTATCCAGTTCGCTGCGAAGATCATGATCGCGCCCACGACGCCCCGCACGAGACCGACCGCGGCGGCAAAGCTCCAGTCACCGTTCACCACCCCCCGGAAGTAGACGAAGGTGTCGAGGACCTCGGAGGCCTGGGCGCCGACCGCCTGGCGCTGCAGGAAGTACTGCTCGAACCCCACCGAGAGCATGGAGCCGAGCTTGAGGATGAGCAGCAGCACGATGACGGACCGAATCCCGGGAATGGTGATGTCCCGCAGCCTGCGCCAGCCATTGGCCCCATCCATGGCGGCGGCCTCATAGAGCTGGGTGTCGATCTTGGTCAGGGCGGCGAGGAAGATGATCGTGCCCCAGCCTGCTTCCTTCCAGATGCTCTGCAGCACCACCAGCGGCTTGAAGATGTCTGGATTCGACATGATGTTGACGCGCTCGAAGCCCTGGCCAACCAGGAACTGGTTGAGCACGCCGTCGCCCCCGAGAATTTGCTGCCAGATGGCGATCACGATCACCCAGCTCAGGAAGTGGGGCAGGTAGATCACGCTTTGCACGAACCGCTTCAACCGATCGTGCAACAGGCTGTGGAGGAGCAGCGCCAGCGCCAGTGGCACGGGAAACGCGAAGATCAGCTGCAGGAATTCGATCTCCAGCGTATTGATCAGCGCGTGACGGAAATCGGGATCGGTGAAGATGTCCGCGAAGTTCTGCCAGCCAACCCAGGGGCTGTCCTGGATGCCCTTGAAGACGCTGTAGTCCTTCCAGGCAATGACATTCCCCAGGATCGGCAGGTAATGGAAAACGACGAACCAGAGGAAGCCGGGCAGGATAAACAGGTAAACGGGCCAGTTGACTCGAATGCGATTCCAGAGTGACCGTGAGTGTGGTTTCGCGACCGTGGGGAAAGGGAGAACAGACTGAACCATTCGGGAGGCAACCTCGGGTGGCAGGGAAATCCGGAACACCACAAACGCGCATGCCGCACGCCTGACCTGGATGTTGCTGTCGAGTCACCATACCTCACGCTTTCTCCCCTGCCAAACCTTCCTTGCCAGGCACGAGCCAGTTCGCTTCAATCCCGCCGAGTTCCGTGTTTGTACGTCCGGCCCACATCGGAGCTTCCGGCTCCCGTTCCCGGATTGGATGGCGCGCTTGTCCAACTACCCCTGATGTGTGACGATCGCGCGACGTGGGGTCAGGTCTGGAAGTGGTTCGTCAGGAACACTACTCCTGGCTGCATATCCGGGACCGAGTGGACTAACCTTCGATGGGAGCAAATCGCCATGGGTGTACTTGATACGTTCCGGCTTGACGGAAAAGTCGCACTGGTGACCGGCGGCAGCCGGGGGATTGGGCGCGCTATCGCCCAGGCGCTGGGCGAAGCCGGAGCACGGGTGGCCCTGACCGCCCGCACCGATCAGGCGGCCGCGGAAGCCGCCGCCGAACTGCGAGCATTGGGGCTCGAAGCTCAGGGCTTTCGGCTCGAAGTAACCGATCCGGCCGATGTCCATCGCGCGGTTCGCGAGGTTGAAGAGTCGCTTGGTCCCATCGATATCCTCGTCAACAACGCCGGAATTTCGCGGGCACATACCGCGCTTGAGGCCGACAACGACGACTGGCACGCCATTCTGGCGACCAATGTCGATGGGGTCTGGCATTGCAGCCGGGAGGTCGCTGCGGGCATGGCCGAACGCGGTGGTGGCGTCATCGTCAACATCGGGTCGATGTCGGCCCAGATCGTCAACCAGCC
>JAEZJB010000302.1 GCA_023415845.1 Chloroflexota bacterium
CGGTAGCCCAGGTCGATGATGGTGTTGGTGATATCCCACTTGCGGTCCGGGTTCTCGGAAATGGCGTAGTAGATGCCGAACGGGACCTGCGTTTCGATAGCGCCGAGCGTGACGTTGACCATGTCCTTTGGTCCCAGCCACATGGCCCGGAGGATGGCGTGGTCCTGCATGCGGTGGATCGCCTCCGGATCGCAGAACCAGCCAATGCGGAGCGAAATGAACTCGAGTCCGAACGCATCGTAGTAATAGCGTCCATGAACCTCGCCAATCACCTTTGAGGCGCCGTAATGGGAATCAGGCCGCACTGGCATCGAGACGTAGACCGGCCACTCGCCGTCACGGTCATACATGCCCATCGAGTGGTTGGACGATGCGAAGACGACGCGGCGGACGCCGTGTTCCTTCGCGGCTTCGAGCACATTGCGGGTGGCAATGATGTTATCGCGCAGGATGTCGTCCCACGGGGCGCTCACGCGCGGGTCGGCTGCCATGTGGATGACGGTGTCGATGCCCTCCATGATGGGGAGAACCTGGTCGTATTCGGAGAGCACTGCCGTGACGTGTTCGAAGCCTTCAGGTTGGGTTTCCGGAGTGCGGTTGTGGAGCCGCAGGTCGTAGCGGTCCTTGAGACCCTCGATCAGGCAGGTACCTATGCGCCCGCGGGCGCCGGTGATCAGCACCTTGCGGCGTGGTGAGTCGGTCATGATGGTGTCCTTTCACAAGATACAGGGTGATTCCGGCCAGTGGCCACATGCGGCAAGCAGTTCCGATCTGGCCACTGAAATCCGCCAGTGAATCGAATGGCGTGGCTCGCCACCGGCCACGCGGTCTAGATGACCTCCAGCGTATTCGCATCGCCTATTTCCGGGAACGGACTGTGCGGCTCGGTCTGATACCAGAAGGCGGTCGAGGCGATGTCGTCCTTTAATGGGAGATAGCGTTTTTTGCCTTCGAGATCGGAGCGCCATCCCAGCGCCTGAATCGTCACCTTCAGGTCCTGCTGGAAACGGATCGGATCCGGGATGTGCCAGCGGTACATGCCGAAGCGTTGCTGCGAACGATAGAGACCATCAGGCGTGATCACCTGGGGGAGACCGAGAAATGGCGTGGAGAAGACGCCATACTCGCCCTTCGGATGCTCAAAGTTCCAGGCACCCCCAAAGTAGTCTTCGGTGCCGGTGCCGCAGATGGTCGGAAACTCGTCATCGCCGTCGAGATAGAACTTCACCTCGCCTTCACCCCACCAACCGGACGAGTTGACGCCCCAGGCGATGTAGGTCCCGACGTAATGGCCCTGACCTTGAACTCCATCCAGCAGGGTGTGGACCTCCTTGTAGGGCAGGGGATTCGACCGCCGCCATTGGGCATGGAAGTAGGCGGCATCCTCGGGAACGTCGGTCAGGGCATAGTCAATCGAGTAATAGATCGAGCCAACCGGATCGGGCGTGAGATTCTCGACGGTAATGCGGGCTCGCTTACGGAACGGCAGCTCCCAGTAGGAGTTGAAGCCGCCTGCAGGATTGACGGCAATCGGCAGTGAGGAAATGTTGCAGCGTTCGCACCACCCATTGGCAAAGAAGTCCCCGAGGGGTGTTTCGACCGAAGGCTGCTCCTCATCGTCCCAGTACATGCGGAGGACCAACCGGCGCCACCACGAGGGATGGACCGTGAGCCAGATGTGCTGGATGGCACCCGGACCTTCGATATCGGCGAGGGTGATGGTTTCGTGAGGCCCAATGGGTACGTACGGAGAAACCTTCCAGCCCTGGCCGAGTTCGCGGGCGGCGGGCGCGGCGGCTCCGTCGGTGGACATCCCGGCCTGTCCCTTGGCCCCGGTGAAGTTCTCGGGGCTGATCGAGCGGGTCTTGGCGCTCGACAGCCTGCTGAGATTGCCAAGATGCGTTCCCAGTCCATTGAACGAAGATGTCATCGTGCCCTCCGGAAGAATGGAAAGTGGTCGGTCGAACGATTGGTGTACCTGATGATGACGATGTTGTCGCCGCTGGAAAGGAGGCTGTCAATCCACTCCCGAGATCGTGAGCAGTGACCGGTGAGGCGGTGGGTAGGGATCAGCCAGCTCTACGGAGAGGGTTCTCCCACTCCTCACAACCTGTGACACATGGTCGGCTGGCGAATGTCGCTGCAATGGCAGGCGGGGCAGGCGCCGTCTGGTTCCTGGTGACTGTGACTGTGCCAGGAAAGCTGGCTCGGTGAGAGGTCGCTGGTGTCAGGTTCGAGACGGGCTGACAAGAGGGGTGGACGCATCCCTGACAGAGCGACTGCGTCCGCGCCAACACCCCTCTGATTCGTCGCCTGAACACCCCGATCAAGTGGCCGCTTGTGACAGGGAGTCAGGATTTGGTCAAATGAACGGACATAATGTACGTTCGCAGAATGGGTTGTCCCGGCCCCATTTTTCGATCCGCGAAGAGCCCTGCAGGCTGGTTGGCTCGATAGGTCGCGCACGACCAGGAATGGTCGATTCAACAACGATTGTGGCCATAATCGCCGTTTCGAGATGGTGCGTACGTTCGCGGTAAATTGGCGCCATTCGAGAGGGCTAGCCTGGGGCGAAACCAGTGCAGGACGCCATTCGTTTGATTGACACGGCGGCACGAAGAGACTATCCTCATACAGGTAACGTGCCGTATGTACGTACGCCCGCAGGTCTGGTTTGAGGGAACCGGATCGTACGCCACTGTGGCTATCAGGGGAATGGGGCTCCGCAGTCGCCGTCCTGGCCGATGTCGCGGTTTGCTCGCTTCAGGGGGAAGCAATGACTGAAAACGACCGTCGGGAGAGCGATGTTCTGACCCGCGAGGACATGCTTGTCCGAGGTTTTTCCGTTGTCGCACTGGTTTCGACATTCCTGCTGGTTTTGCTGATGGTGAATCCGTAGGTTGAAGCCACCCGGTCTGATCCTGGATGGGGGAGATCGGGACAAATGAATGACAAGGCAGACAGGGCAACACCGCAAAGGTGTTGCCCTGTTGGCGTTAACACGAGTACAAACAGTCGAAGAACGACGCTTTTGGAAGTGAGGGGGTGATTCGTGTCGATCGTGCGGGTAGACGGGCGGACGATTATCAGGTTGGCGGACATCGATCCGGATGACACCGGCGACTATTCAAAAGCGGAAGCCAAGCCGCTCCGTCGTGAGGCCAAGGACCGAATCGAGAAGCTCCAGGAAAAACTCTACGCCGAACACCGGCAATCGCTTCTTGTCGTGCTCCAGGCGATCGACACCGGTGGGAAGGATGGAACGATTCGGCACGTCTTCTCCGGCGTGAACCCGCAGGGGTGCCGGGTCTGGAGCTTCAAGGTGCCAACGTCGTGGGAGGCCGACCACGATATCTTCTGGCGTTACCACCAGCACACGCCTGGCGACGGCATGATCAATATCTTCAACCGGTCATATTATGAAGAAGTGCTCGTTGTTCGGGTAAAGAACCTGGTGGACAAGAGCATTTGGGAACAACGCTACGACCAGATCAACGCCTTCGAGAAGATTTTGATCCAGAATGGTACGCGCATCGTCAAGTTCTTCCTCCATATTTCGAAGGACGAGCAGAAGCGGCGCCTGCAGGCCCGGCTCGACGACGAGGCCAGGCACTGGAAGTTCAGTTCTGCTGACCTGAAGGAGCGCGAGCGCTGGGACGACTACCAGGAAGCGTTCGACGCGGCGATCAACCTCTGCTCCACGCCGGAAGCGCCCTGGTATGTGATTCCGGCAAACAACAAGTGGTATCGCAATTTCCAGGTTGCGCAGGTGATTGCCGATACCCTGGCAGACATGGATCCACAGTTTCCGCCCGCCGAAGAAGGTTTGGACAGGATCAGGATTCCCGATTGACATCGGCGCTTGCATTGAGGCGACCATGCGGGTCCGGCATTCCAACCCTTGCATGGTTGGGATGAGCATGTCGTTCAGATCGCCACGAAGCACGACGAAAGGGTCGTGACCGACCGCCGCTGGTGCGGGGCAGAGCACGACCCTCTTTGGTCTTTTGCACGTTGACGACGTCTCAGGACCGGACAGAAACCTGGATGTCATCGCCCTCGATGCGCACGGCATATTTCTCGGTGGCAACCGCGACGGGGAAGGCCGCTGGTTCGCCGGTCCGGATATAGAACGCCCCGCCATGCATCGGGCACTCGATGATGTCGCCATCGATCGTGCCATCGGCCAGGGAGGCGTCTTCGTGCGTGCAGACGTCATTCAGAGCGTAGAGTTCACCTTCGAGATTGATGACACAGACTGGCTCGTCGTCAACCTCGACATACATCAACTCGCCTGGCTCCAGGAAATCCTTCTTCGCAACCGTTACCCAATGTGCGGCCATGTCCATCCGTATCTTCGTAAATGCAAATCGAGGCGCGTCTAGTCGTCGTCCAGGCCAGCTGTCGCGTGATCGATGCCGTAAATGCTGGCCTTGAGGACCTTCAGGCCCAGCATGGCGCATTTCATGCGGGCTGGACTGACCGGTATGCCAATCTCGTCCAAAAGCTCATCACGACCGATGGCCTTGACCTCGGCGAGCGACTTGCCTTCGACCATCTCGGTCAGGATCGATGCCGAGGCCTGTGAAACGGCACAGCCACGTCCCGAGAACTTTATCTCGGACACGTGATCGTCCAGCACGCGCACGTCCATGCGGATTTCGTCACCGCAGAGCGGATTGACGTCCTCATAGCTGTAATCGGCGGGATCGAGCACACCGCGATTGGACGGGTTTCGGTAATGCTCGAGGATGATTTCGCGGTAAATGCTATCGTCGGCCATGGGTGAACCGGACTCCTGCCCCTCGCAGTCGGCGGGAGGGACGTTCAGGCGAAAACCTTCGTGACACGGTGAAGGCTTTCAACCAGTCGATCGACATCGTCGTGGTCATTGTAGAGATAGAAGCTCGCGCGAGTGGTCGCGACCACGTTCAGTGCTGCCATCAGGGGTTGCGTGCAATGATGCCCGGCCCGGACAGCCACATTGTCCTCATTCAGGATCGCCGCGACATCATGCGGATGAATATCGTCGAATCCGATCGAGATCACCCCACTCCGGTCGCGGGGTTCCTGTGGCCCGTAAATGGTCAGGCCGGGCACCTCGCGCAGTCGGACAAGGGCATGGGCTGCCAAATCGTGTTCATGTTGCCAGATGCGTTCGAGCCCGATTTCGGTCAGATAGTCGATGGCGGTGCCCAGCACGATCGCATCGCCCACCGAGGGCGTGCCCGCCTCGAACTTCGCTGGCGAGTCGGCCCAGGTTGACCGTTCAAGTGTGACCTTGCGGATCATCGACCCCCCACCGAGGAACGGTGGCATGGCATCGAGCACCTCGCGGCGTCCGTAGAGCACACCTGCCCCCATCGGGGCGAGCATCTTGTGCCCAGAGAATGCCAGGAAGTCGCAGCCAGTCTCCTGCACATCCAGCGGCAGGTGCGGGGCGCTCTGGGCG
The DNA here is from genome assembly GCA_023415845.1 of Chloroflexota bacterium. Lineage (GTDB taxonomy): Bacteria > Chloroflexota > Chloroflexia > Thermomicrobiales > UBA6265 > JACCYX01. The sequence continues at coordinate 5,453 of JAEZJB010000302.1, forward strand.
GCATCGATCAGCACGGTGGCACCCACGGCTTTGGCCTGTGCCGTCATCTCTGCAACCGGGTTGACGGTCCCGAGACTGTTGCTGACGTGGGTGAAGGCCACGAGCTTTGGCTCCTGGGTCAGGAGTGATTCCCACGATTCCATGTCGAGTCGACCATCGGGCGTGATGCTGACGAACCCCAGACGGGCACCGGTCCGCTCGGCCAGCAGCTGCCACGGGACGATGTTGGAGTGATGCTCCATGGTGGTGAAGACAATCAGGTCGCCGGGTACGAGGTTTGCCGGTCCCCACGCCTGGGCGACAAGGTTGATCGCCTCGGTAGTGTTCCGGACGAAGACGACTTCCCGCCACGATCGCGCGTTGATGAAACGCTGGACCTTGCGGCGGGAAGCCTCATAGGCTGCTGTCGCCCGCTCGGAGAGGTCGTAGACACCACGATGAATGTTCGCGTTGGTCGTCGCGTAGTAGTCGGCGAGCGCGTCGATCACCACGTTGGGCTTCTGCGACGAGGCCGCGCTGTCGAGGAAGACCAGCGGTCGTTTGCCCTCTGGCGGCGTCTGGCTGAGCACCGGGAAGTCGGCCTTGATCCTGGTGACATCAAGTGTGGGGGCAGGGGAGACGGTCGACATGGGTGAGACTCGTTCATGATGGGAACGCGGCACCAGGTTCCTGGCGCCGCGTTCATCGTTCCTCGGATTGATGGCACCGGGTCGGTTAGTAGCCGACCTTCTGCGCAATGGCACCTTCGAGGAACCCCTGGATTTCTTCCACCGGAATCCGGTCGATCACCGGGCGGAAGAAGCCTTCCACGATCAGCTTCTGGGCCTCGGAGCGCGGGATGCCGCGCGATTCGAGGTAAAAGAGATGCTCTTCCTCGACCTGGGAGACGGTTGCGCCATGGGTGCAGCGCACATCGTTGGCCCCGATCTCCAGGTTCGGAATGGTGTCGGCCCGTGCCTCACGGCTAAGCACGAGGTTGCGGTTCTGCTGGTAGGCGTCGGTGCGCTGGGCACCTTCGTAGACCTTGATCAGACCGGAGTATACCGAGCGAGCCTGTTCCTTCAGCGCGCCCTTGAACTCGAGGTCGCTGGTTGCGTATGGCTTCTCGTGCAGCTGCCAGGTGTGATGGTCCATGAACTGGTCACCATCGGCGAAGAAGATGCCCAGCATCTCGGCGAGGGCATTCTCACCGCGCAGGTGCGACCCAATCGAGTTCTTGGTGAACTTCGACCCAAGCGTGACTTGCAGCGACTTCATTTCGGCGTCGCGGCCGAGCACGGCGCGCTCGGTCATGAAGTTCCAGACGTGGCGGCCCCAGTCCTGCACCTGCACGTAGCGGAGCTTCGCGTTGTCGCGCACGATCAACTCGACGACGGCCGAGGTGAAGGTGGCCTCCTCCTGCGTCTCGCTCTGGAAGGCATCGACGAAGAACGCCTCGGCGCCTTCTTCCACCACGATCAGCGAGTGGGTGAAGGTCGCCTGGCCGGTCTGGGTGTCAACGGCGAAAGACCGGAACGGCCGCTCGACCACGATGCCCTTCGGCACGTACAGGAACGCGCCCGTGCCCCAGAAGGCAGCGTGAAGCGCCTCGAACTTGCCGAAGCTGGCCTGCACGGCTTCGGTGCCGAAATATTGCCGGACGAGGTCCGGATACTCCCGAATCGCGGTGTCCAGGTCGGTGAAGATCACACCTGTCTCCGCCAGCGACGGATCGGCTTCGAGGTAGGCGGTCTGACCGTCGCGGGAGACGATGATGCCGGCCCGCTGGTCGGCTTCACCGAACTGCAGCGAGTGGGCTGCATCGGCGCCGGAGGTCAGGGCGTCCAGCGAGTCCACGCGGCTTGCGGTAGAGAGCACCGGCGCGAAGCGATCGAGCTTCAGGCGGCGAAGGTCGGTTCGGCGCCATTCCTCATCGGATCGCGACGGCATCGGCAGCGTGTTGAAAATGTCCCAGGCAGCGAGGCGGTGTTCGAGTACCCAATCGGGCTCGCCCTTGGCCTGGGACAGCGCGATCACGCCCTCGCGAGTGAAATTCGCGAGATCGTTGACGCTATTCGGCAGGGTAGAGATGGTTGCTTCCATTGATTCCTCGGGATCATGCAGCGAGGAGGGGATGGCGTGGTAGCCGGTCGGTCCTCCACGGTCGTGTGGGGAGGGTGTACGCCCTCCCCACCAGGCACGAGATCAGCCGACCGAGCCTTCCATTTCGAGCTGGATCAGCCGGTTCAGTTCGACCGCGTACTCGAGCGGAAGTTCCTTGGCGATTGGCTCGATGAACCCGTTGACGATCATGCTCATCGCCTCGGTCTCGTTCAGGCCGCGGCTCTGGAGGTAGAAGATCTGCTCTTCAGCCACCTTGGAGACCGTTGCCTCGTGACCGATGGAAACGCGCTCTTCTTCGATTTCCATGTACGGGTAGGTGTCGGTCTTGGAGGTCTCGTCGAGGAGGAGCGCGTCGCAAACGACGTTGCTCTTCACGTTCTCGGCGCCCTTGTGGACCTTGACCAGACCGCGATAGGACGACCGGCCCGTGCCCTTGGAGATCGACTTGGAGGTGATCTGCGAGGAGGTGTGCGGCGCGGCATGCACCATCTTGGCGCCGGCGTCCTGGTGCTGGCCATCACCTGCGAAGGCAACAGAGAGAACCTCACCGCGGGCACCCGGCTCCATCATCCAGACGGCCGGATACTTCATCGTGACCTTGGAGCCGAGGTTGCCATCGACCCATTCCATGGTCGCGTCCTTGTAGGCCGCGGCACGCTTGGTGACGA
>JAEZJB010000352.1 GCA_023415845.1 Chloroflexota bacterium
CCCAGTCTCACGGTCTTCATGTCTCGGTCCAGGACCTGACCAATCCGGGAATCGCCCTCCTGCAGTCGATTGGACTGGCGGCCAGGCTACCGGTCACCCGGCCCCTCGAGGCGAATGCCCGGCAATACTACCCGCACGCCTCCGACCCCGAAGCAGCCGCCTTCCCGGAGGTGTTCAGGGTTGTCGATGGGACCGTGGCGGCCGGGGAGCTTACTGGCCCGGGACTTGGATTCGACGTCGACCGGATCGTGCGCGGCCAGCTTGGCTAAGCACCTGTGCGAATCGGTGGATCTCATCGGCTCCACTCTGCCTGGTGGCGAAAGCCCCAGACCAGCCTGAACGTTTCATTTGATGCCGGGTGGGGTAGGCTGGATTCTGGCCCAACTGCGCAGTGAGTGGATGACACGATGGCGAAACGACGAGACGAAGCAATCTGGTTCGAGGACGCAGCTGCCTGGCGCGCGTGGCTGGTGGAGCACCATGCCACCGCGACCGAATGCTGGGTCGGATGCCGGAAAAAGCACGTCCCAGCCGGGATCGCGGTCAGCGAGGCGCTGGACGAGGCCCTCTGCTTCGGCTGGATCGACAGCGTGCGGCATGGAGTGGATGTGGACGGATTCGCGCAGCGCTTCACGCCCCGCACCTCACGCAGTCCCTGGAGCGACGTGAACCGGCGGCGAATGGAGGAGCTGATCGCCGCCGGGCGCGTGCATCCGGCTGGACTCAGCGCCTGGGAGCAACGCGACACTGTTCCGCCCACGGTCGCGGTGACGGACCGTGCGGCAACGCTCGACGAAGACATGCAGCAACGGTTTGAGGACGAGGCAGGAGCCTGGGCGTGGTTCCTGACCCAGCCGCCCGGTTACCGGCGCCAGGTGATCTGGTGGGTGATGGAAGCCAAGCGGCCTGAAACCCGCGAGCGACGTTTCCAGCACCTGTTGGCCGAGAGCCGGGCGCAACGCCGGGCAGAGGGGCGCTGAACTGCTCGCCCGGTGATCAGCCAGGTGTGGCGAACTGGTTCAGGTAGTGATCGGTGTAGTCGGTCTCGATCTCGATCCACAAGGGGCGATGATCGGACATTTGCCAGGTGCGCCACCTACGGTACAGGGCTCGGTCGTCGTCAGGGGCGGGCTCGTCATTGTCGCTCCGAGGATTGGCAGGCAGGTACTTCCTGTACGCGGCAAGGTCAGCCGGTGTGTCCCGGAAGACCGATGCATACATGTCAACCAGGCCGCTTCCCACAACCTTGAACCGCGGGTCCATGACACGCACCGCAATCTGGTCGTAGTAATGATCGTCTGGTCCCCGCACGTTATCCCCGTCGATACCAGCCGGAACCGTGAACCCTTTCGAGGTCAGGGCGGCCATCGTTTCGTGCTCCGGACTGACGACATTGAAATCGCCGAGCAGGATGTAGTTTTCCTTGCGATTGGGATCGGCCGAGAGCCCTCTGTTCTCCTTGTCCTGGCGAGCGGCAAAGAACGAGACCAGCTGGCGAATTTCGTTGATTCTCCGCTGGAGCCGATCGCCCGAGTCGTCGCCAAAGTAGATATGAACCGTGCACAGGTTGAACCGAAACCAGCCAGCCTGGAAGGCCACTACGAACGGTGTCCGGGCAAACTTCTGCCGAACTTCCTCGAATCCGATTTGGGCTGCCTCCTCGACGGCGCCTGATCCGAGAGAGGGCGTCTCGGACGTCGCCCGTTTTGGCGAGACGATCAGTTGGCCCTCGGGGAGGACAATTTCTCCAGCGATCCGGCGGAATCGAACCTTCTCGGTGTTGAAGACAAACGCCATCCTTTCCTGATTGCCGCCGGTGCCTTCGGTCGTGTCCGTAGCGATGTAATCCCATTCCGGGCCAAGGATGTTCATCACCCGTTCGAGAGCGGAAAGATCACGATTGACCTCCTGCACGGCGACGAGGTCGAAACAGGACAGGATTTCGGCGATGTAGAGGAACGTTTCCGGCAATCGGTGGCCGTACCCAAACTTGTTGGAATCGAAATCACGAATGTTCCAGGTCGCCAGCAGGAGCGAGCCATCCCGTTTTCTCGAGCGGAGTTCGCTCAGGTCGTCCCGGATGGCCAACAGGCGGGCGGCGCACCGTTGGGCGGCTTCGGGGTCCGTTCGCTTGAGTTGGCGCAGCGAGGTATAGGTGTTGGTCATGGTCCACCTCCTCGAACAGGGTGGGCTGGAGAAGTGCATCCATTGTATGGAGCCCAGCAACCGATTCCCTGGCCGCCGATGCTTCCCTTTTGGCACCCTGCTACCCGTCAAGCCAGTTGCGTCCCCGTGGTGACTTCACTATGCTCGCAGCAATGGACCGTCGAGGCGGAGCGTGTCTTCATGTCGCCGCTTGAAGCTGAAGGAGTGGTGGCGATGCCCGCTACTTACCGGGACCTGCTCGAGCAGGTGAAGTCTCGTATCAACGAAGTCGACGCCCGGCAGGCGCAGGCCCTGATCGATGCCGGAGCGGTGGTGGTCGATGTGCGAGAGGCCGATGAGGTCGCCCAGGGAGTCGTTCCCGGCGCAACAACGATTCCCCGGGGATTCCTTGAGGCCCGGATCGAGGACGCCGTCCGCGAGCGGGATACGCCAATCGTGGTCTATTGCGCCGGCGGCGCGCGCTCAGCGTTCGCGACGGAATCACTGCACCAGTTGGGCTACTCCAACGTCTCGTCGCTGATTGGTGGGTTCGGCGCCTGGAAATCGGCCGGGTTGCCGTGGGAAACGCCCTTCCAGTTCACGCCCGAGCAGCAGCGACGCTACTCCCGGCACTTCCTGCTCCCCGAGATTGGCGAGAAGGGGCAGGAGAAGCTGCTCAATGCGAAGGTGCTCCTGACCGGGGCCGGCGGCCTCGGCTCACCGGCTGCGTTCTACCTGGCCGCCGCCGGGGTTGGCACGATCGGGATCATTGACGACGACGTGGTCGACGACTCGAACCTGCAGCGCCAGATCCTGCACTCAACCGAGCGCATCGGCATGT
>JAEZJB010000381.1 GCA_023415845.1 Chloroflexota bacterium
GTGATGCCTTTGGAAACGAAAGCCCCCAGGCGCTGAACATCGACGATTCCCGCGTATTCCAGCCCGTAGCCAAAGCAGCCGGACGCCGGAATGACCGGGTTCCGCAGGACGAGTTCACGTGGGTTCCCAGGTGCGAGATCGACCGAAAGGTCTGGAGACCACTCGATGGATGAGATGTCGCTCATTGCCACACCAGTTCTTCCATATCGAAGACCGGCCCTTCAAGGCAGGAGGTCTTCATCCCGCGTTTGGTCTCCACCACGCACCCCAGACAGGCACCGACTCCGCAGGCCATCGTTCGCTCCACCGAAAGTTGGACCGATGGCTTGTCGGCGAAGCGATTGACGAGCACCTCGCGCCGGAGGGATCGGAACATTGGCTCCGGACCGCAGGAGAAGACCTGATCGGCCCATTCGATGTAGGTTGGTATCAGGTCCGTTACAAATCCCTGATGCCCGGCCGAACCGTCATTGGTGGCCACGACGTACTCGACTTCAGGAGGCAGGAGGTCCGCATCAAGCAGGCCATTCGCCGACATGGCGCCGAGCAGCCAGGTGACGTTGAGTCCCGCAGCGATGGCCTCGGCTGCGAGCATCCGCAGCGGAGCAGCCCCGACACCTCCCGCGACCATCAGCAGGTTTTGGGACTTCGGGTTGATGGTGAAGGTATTGCCCAGCGGCCCAAGCACATCGATCACCGTCTCGACCGGCTGCTCCACCAGCCATCCGGAGCCACGGCCATAGGGTCGGACGAGCACAGTCAATTCAGCCCGGTCAGGATCGGCGGCATACACGGAGTATGGTCGCCGCAGAAGAGGGTCGGTCGACCATTTCGTGCGGCCGAGAATCTCGACGAACTGTCCAGCCCGTGCGGTACGCACCAGCCCCTGCGGCGCCGTAAAGGTGATTAGCATCGAATCACCCATGACCGGCTCGGTAGCCGTGATGGTCCCGGGGAATTCCCGGGACCAGCCTGGGTCAGAACTTTGGGTGGCAGGCAGCGCGGTCACTTCGAATCATGTCTTTCCGGATGGCGCTCAGGGGTTGATGACGAGAAACGAGATCGTCCCGAATGGTGCGGTCAATAGCCGAAGTTGGTCTGCCGGTAGGACTGGATCGGCTCGATGGCATAGACCGAATTCGCTTTCTCCATCGCCTCGACCACGGTCTTCGCGGTATCGATGGAGGTGATGCACGGGATACCGCGCTCCACGGCAGCTCGCCGGATTTCCAGGCCGTCGAGCATCTCCTTGTCAGCCGGCCCCGGTGTGTTGATCACTCCATCGACCGTGCCATCGAGAATGACGTCCAGCATATCAGGCGACCCGCGCCCGATCCGCTTTGTCACCATCTGGACTGGCATTCCAGCGCGCTCGATCATCGAGGCGGTACCTTCGGTGGCATAGAGATGGAAGCCCATGCGGGTCAGTGACCGAATCCAGTCCAGCGACTCCGTCTTATCCTCGTCGGCGAGGGAGAGCAGGATCGACCCACCATCGGGAATCGACAGCCCCGCCGCGATCAGTGCCTTGTAGAACGCCGACTCGAACGAGCGGTCGATACCCATCACCTCACCCGTCGACTTCATCTCCGGCCCCAGGTGAACCTCCACCCCGCGGAGCTTGGCCATCGAGAAGACGGGCGCCTTGACCGCCATCAGCGGCTGCCGCGGCCAGAGCCCGCCTTCGTACCCCTGGTCCTTCAGGGTCTTGCCGAGCATGATGCCGGTGGCGAGCTTCACCATTGGCACCCCGGTGGCCTTGCTCAGGAAGGGAACCGTGCGTGACGATCGGGGGTTCACTTCGAGCACGAAGATGCGGCCGGCATGGATCACGTACTGGATGTTGATCAGGCCGCGCGCGTTCAGGTTCAGTGCGATCCGGGTGGTGTAGTCGACGATCGTCTCAACCTCGGTCGGGAAGAGATTGACGCCCGGGTAGACGGCGAAGGAATCGCCAGAGTGGACGCCAGCCCGCTCGATATGCTCCATGATGCCGGGAATCAGCACCTGCTCACCATCGCAGATCGCGTCGACCTCGACTTCCTTGCCGATCAGGTACTTGTCAACGAGGACTGGGTGGTCTGGGGTCAGCGTGACCTGGTTGCGAATGTAGCGTGCCAGTTGGGCTGATGAGTAGACCACTTCCATGGCCCGACCGCCGAGCACATAGCTGGGCCGGACGAGGACGGGGTAGCCGATGCGCTCGGCCACCGCTTCCGCGTCCGCCAGCGACGTCACGGTTGCGCCGGTCGGCTGGGGGATGCCAAGTCCGCGCAGGAAAGCTTCGAACCGATTCCGGTCTTCCGCCAGGTCGATTGTATCCAGCGAGGACCCGAGGATGTTCGCGCCGGCGTCAGAGAGTGGCTCGGCCAGGTTGATCGCGGTCTGGCCACCGAACTGGACGATCATCGGCGGCATGTTGGCCGGGTCGCCCGCACCCTCGTGAAGCATGATCTCCTCGACACTCTCGGCATCGAGCGGCTCGAAATAGAGCCGATCGGAGGCATCGAAGTCGGTCGAGACCGTCTCGGGGTTCGAATTGATCATGATGGAGGCGACCCCATCCGCGCGGAGCGAGCGGGAGGCCTGGACCGAGCAATAGTCGAACTCGATCCCCTGGCCGATCCGGATTGGACCGGAGCCGATCACCACTGCCCGGTTCCCGGCCAGCGGTTCGGCCTCATCTTCCTCCTCGTAGGTGGAATAGAAGTAGGGAGTCTGGGCGGCAAACTCGCCGGCGCAGGTATCGACCATCTTGTAGACCGGAGCCATACCCAGCGACCGGCGAAGGGCACGCACGTCGGCCTCGGCCCGCCCGGCGTAGAAGCCGATCTGCCTGTCGGAGAACCCGGCCCGCTTGCACTCCCATAGGAGCTCGTCACTCAGATCCTCGTTGGCAAGGCGACGCTCCAGCGCGACCATACCTTGCATCTTCCAGAGGAACCACTCGTCGATGGATGAAAGTTCGTGAATCTGCTCGACGCTCACATCACGTCGGAGCGCGGCCATGAGCGCCCAGATGCGGAGGTCGGTGGGCCGCTTGACGAACTCGAGGATGATATCGAGGTCATCTCCCCAGTCTGGATGCTCCCAGGTGAGGTCTTTTGCCGTGGTTTCAAGGGAGCGCACAGCCTTCTGGATTGCCCCTTCAAACGATCGATCGATGGCCATGACCTCGCCGGTCGCCTTCATCTGGGTAGTGATGGTGCGATCGGCCTTGGGGAACTTGTCGAACGGCCAGCGCGGAATCTTGGCCACCACGTAGTCGAGCGACGGCTCGAACGCCGCGGTTGTCTTGCCGGTGACCACGTTCGTCAACTCGTCGAGGCGCTTCCCGATGGCGATCTTGGCAGACAGCCGGGCAATGGGATACCCGGTCGCCTTGGACGCGAGCGCGGACGAGCGGCTGACGCGAGGATTGACCTCGATGACACCATACTCCATGGAGTTGGGGTCGAGCGCGTACTGGACGTTGCAGCCACCCTCGATGCCAAGCGACCGGATAATGTTGATCGCCGACGAGCGGAGCATCTGGTACTCGCGGTCGGAGAGCGTCTGTGACGGGGCCACCACGATGGAGTCACCGGTGTGGACGCCCATCGGGTCGATGTTTTCCATGTTGCAGATCGTGATGCAGGTATCGGCGCTGTCGCGCATCACCTCATACTCGATCTCCTTCCAGCCGAGCAGGGAGCGTTCGAGCAGCACCTGGTGGATCGGACTGGCATTGAGGCCAGAGGTAACGATCCGGTCGAGTTCCTCCGGGGTATGCGCAACGCCACCCCCGGTGCCACCGAGCGTGTAGGCAGGACGGATCACCATGGGCAGGGGAGTAATCTTCGCGAACTCGCGCGCCTCCTCGACCGAATGGACGATCTGGCCGGGAATGGCGGGCTCGCCGATGCGCTCCAGCAGGTCCTTGAACAGCGCACGATCCTCGGCCATCTGGATGGCCTCGATCGGCGTGCCAAGCATGCGGACCCCGTATTCCTCGAGGATCCCGGCTTCCGCGACCTTCACGGCCAGGTTGAGACCGGTCTGGCCACCGAGGGTAGGCAGCAGCCCCTCGGGCCGCTCACGCTGGATGACCCGACGGATCACATCGACAGTCAGTGGCTCGATGTAGACCGCATCGGCGATGTCCTCATCGGTCATGATGGTGGCTGGATTGGAATTGACCAGGATGGTCCGCACGCCGTCCTCGCGCAATGCCCGGCATGCCTGTGAACCGGCGTAGTCAAACTCGGCAGCCTGGCCAATGACGATCGGTCCGGAACCGATGACCAGCACGCTCTTTGGTTGCGTGACTGGCTTGTGCTGGAAGGTCGTGCTCACCGCCGCCCCATTTCTTGTTGAGTGATGTGCCCGGTACGGATGGCGTGCCGGGTGATGTCGAGATGCCGAAGATACGTGGGGAGATCAGGCACGATCCGCGATCAGCGCCAGGAACTCATCGAACATGTTATTGGAATCGCTGGGGCCCGGAGAGGCCTCCGGGTGGAACTGGACCGAGAGGACGGGCAGCCTGTCGTGGGATAACCCCTCCACCGACCCATCGTTGAGGTTGCGGAGGGCCACCTGCCAGCCCGCGCCGGTCGGCACGGTATCGTCGATCACCCGGTAGGAGTGGTTCTGGGCGGTGATCGTCACCTTGCCGGTTCGCTCGTCGCGGACCGGTTGGTTCCCCCCGCGGTGGCCGAACTTGAGCTTGTCGGTATCGGCCCCGATGGCGCGGGCCAGCAACTGGTGGCCAAGGCAAATCCCGAGGTAGGGTCGCTCGTCATCGAGCAGCGAGCGCACCACATCGAGGCCTGAATCGAGATTGGCCGGATCGCCGGGACCGGGGGAGACGATAACCCCATCGGGCTCCAGCTCGGCGATGCGGGAATAAGGGGTGCCGTAGGGCACCACCGTCACCTTCACGCCGCGGCTGGTGAGCGAGCGGATGATGTTCCGCTTGACACCGCAATCGAGGAGGACGACGTGGACTGCGGCATCGGGGTTGCCGTAGGTCACCTCCGCCGGCTCCATCACCTCGGAGACCACATCGCGTTCACCCGGGAGGGGTGCGGCCTGGGCCAGCGCCACCAGTTCCTCATCACTCATGTCGGTGGCGTGGTGGACGATGACTGCCCGGGTGTCGCCGACCGAC
>JAEZJB010000105.1 GCA_023415845.1 Chloroflexota bacterium
CACCGAGGTCACCCCGGCGCTGAACGCGGCGCCATCTTTAGGAAAGGTTCATCTTCATGTCAGCACAGCGGGAACTGGAACAGGGAGCGGTTCGCACGCTGGCCCCATGGGTCAGCGGCAAGGGACACCCAAGCTTCGGCATCAACATCCCCAACTCGGAGCGCGGCTATTTTGATGGCACGCCTCGCTGGTCCGACATGCTCGCCCAGTCGAAGACGGCGGCAGCGGTCGGGTTCGACACGCTCTGGTTCGACGATCATTTCAGTTTCCCGGAGGGCGACGACGGGCTTCGCGGCCAGTGGGAAGCCTGGACCCTCATGGCAGCTCTCGCCGCCGAAATCCCGGACGTCCTGCTGGGCCCGATGGTGGCCTGCACCGCCTATCGCAATCCGGGTGTCATCGCCAAGATGACCGAGATGATCGACGAGATCTCGGATGGTCGCTTCATTCTCGGTCTCGGGGCTGGCTGGCAGAAGGACGAGTACGACCAGTTCGGGATCCGCTTCGAGCCCCGCGTCAGCCAGTTCGCCGAGGCGCTCCAGATCATTCACGGATTGCTGCGTGACGGCGCGGTTGATTACCAGGGCGAGTACTATCAGGCGAACCACGCCCGGAACCTGCCGCGTGGGCCGCGTCCGCTTGGTGCTCCAATCCTCATCGGCTCCAGCGCACCCCGCATGCTCAAGCTGCTGGTCCGCTATGCGGAAGCATGGAACACCGGCGGCGGTTCCATCGAGGACGTCAAGGCCAAGGTCGAGCGTCTCGATGCCGCCTGCGCCGAGGCGGGCCGGGATCCTGCGACCGTCTATCGCACCATTGGTCATTCGATCGAGCTGGACAATGGTCAGTTGCCGAACGGTATGGAGGCTGAAGTCGCCAGGGTGACGGCCTATCGTGACCTCGGCTTCCAGCACATCATGATTCGGATCAAGCCGACCACTGTGGAAACGATCGAGCTGGTGGCGCCGTTGATCGCGGCCGCGCAGTCAGCCTGATGGAAACCGTCGGCCGCTGACAAAGGGGGACACAATGGGCAACGAGCGATGGCCAACCAACGCACGAGGAGTCACCATCGGGATGGGTATTCCCGATGCCCAGGCTCGGGCTGGTGCTGCGACGCCTACCTGGGCCAGCATGATTGAACTTGCCGAGGCGGCCGAAGCCGGGGGATTTGAAACGCTCTGGTTCGCCGACCACTTCAGCTTTCCCAGTGACGACGGACTTCGCGGAGCCTGGGAGGCCTGGACACTGATGGCGGCTGTGGCTGCTCGTGTCCCCCGGGTCAACCTCGGACCGATGGTGGCTTGCACGGCCTACCGCAATCCGGGTGTCATCGCCAAGATGACCGAGATGATCGACGAGATCTCGGGCGGTCGCTTCATTCTCGGCCTCGGGGCTGGCTGGCAGAAGGACGAGTACGACCAGTTCGGGATCCGCTTCGAGCCCCGCGTCAGCCAGTTCGCCGAGGCGCTCCAGATCATCCACGACCTGCTGCGCACCGGTGAAGCGGACCTGAAGGGCCAGTACTATCAGGCGAACCACGCCCGCAACCTGCCCCGTGGTCCACGGCCGGAAGGACCACCGATCCTGATCGGGTCGTCCAGTCCACGGATGCTCGGGCTGCTCGCGAAGTACGCCGATGCCTGGGACACCGGTTGGGGTGGAGATACCGAAGGACTCACCCAAAAGGTCGCCACATTTGAGCAGGCAATGCGAAATGGTGGGCGCGATCCAGAGACCGTCGGCCGCTCGGTGAGCGCCGGCTTCGCCATGGATGGCTTCGAAGGTGATCCCGCGACCGTCTTCACGGGCTCTGACGAAGAAAAGGTTCAGTTCCTGGATTCCCTTGCCGACCTTGGCTTCGATCACGTGCGCGTCTCGCTTCAACCGTTGTCACCGGCGACAATAGAGGCCTTCGCGCCGGTCATCGCGTCGTTCCTGGCCGGACGCCAAAGCTGACAGAGGAGTCGCAAGTGGCAAAGTCGCGATATGCGGTCGGAGTGGATTTCGGCGGAACCAAGGTTCTTGCCGCGGTGGTGAACATCGAGAATGGGAAGATCGTCGGCGAGGGCAAGAAGCGGACTGACGCCGCCGACGGTCCTGATGAGCTGATGACCCGCATTTTCGATACGGTAGACGCTGCACTTGCTGATGCCGGTCTGAGCGCCAAGGATATCGAAGGCATCGGCGTAGGCATCGCCGGTCAGGTCGATGCCGAGCGTGGGCTGCTTGTCGGCACCGCCAACCTCAGCCGATCCGTTGTCGACCTGCCAATGGGCAAGCGACTCAAGGATCGCTATGGCGTGCCCGCCGCCATCCGTAACGACGTCCAGATTGCCGCAGTTGGTGAACTCACGTTTGGCGCGGGCAAGGGTGTCGACGATTTTGTGTGCATCTTCGTCGGCACGGGCATCGGCGGCGCCATCTTCCAGCACGGCAAGCTGGTCAAGGGCCATAGTGGTAACGCCGGTGAGATCGGCCACACCACTGTGCACTTCGAGGGCAGGATCTGCGGGTGTGGCGGACGCGGTCACCTTGAAGCCTATGCGTCGCGAACCGCCATCACCAATGCATTGCTCGGCGAGCTTCGGCGCGGTCATCGCTCCGTATTGACTGACTTGTTGCCTGACATCGATCCTGCCCGCCCTGGTGGCGCAGCAATCAAATCCGGCGTGATCGCGAAGGCGATCAAGGCAAAGGACCCGGTCACGATCCAGATTGTGACGGAGGCTGCCACCTACCTGGGGTATGGACTTGCGTCCATCGTCAACTTCCAGAATCCACGCCGAATTATCCTGGGTGGAGGTGTCATTGAGGCGGTCGACCTCCTCTTCGAGACGGCCGAGCGGGTGACGAGGCGCGAGGCATTCCCCAACGCAGGAGCCGAAGTTGAGATCGTTCGCGCCACACTGGGTGACTACTCGGGCGTGGTCGGTGCGGCCGTGATCGCGGCTGGCCAGGACTGACAGAATTTCCAATAGTCAGAAGACGTCCAATCCCGCAAGGTGATGTACACTCGACAATGGAGGATATGAATGACCTCCATTGTCGGGTTGCTATGTTTTCTAGGTTGGGTTTTTGACGGAGCATCATTGTGATGCCCGAGATTGTCTGATTGCTCAACGCTTCTCCCTCGCTAGGTGATATCAGCGGTGCGACCTCCGTGTGGGTATGCGCTTCACGCTACTGCGACGTGCGCCTGAGTAAGACAACTGATTGATTGGAGTGTTGTGTGAGTGTCGATGTAGCCGCTCTTCGCCCACTTGAGGGTGATACGAGAGAAATTGCTGTATTCGTCGATTTTGAGAACATTCGGTATTCCACCATCAATTCGTACGGTCGCGAACCTGATCCCATTGCCTGGCGTGACAAGGCGCTCGAATATGGGCTGATGTCTGTCGCCCGCGCCTACGCTGATTTTGACCAGCACCCCGCTCATGCTCGCACTCGCCTTGATGTAGCCGGGTTTGAAGCTCACCACTATCCAGCCAAGCGGACGACCGACTCGCATGGCCGTGAGAAACTCGCCTCCAGGTCAGACCTTAATCTGGTCGTCGACATTATCAATACGGCGCTGGTGCGACCGGATATCGAAACGTTCCTGCTCTTTACTGGTGACAAGGATTTCATTCGCCTCGTCACCACGCTGCGGAATCGTCTCGGCCGGCGGGTCGTCATCTGTGGTGTCCCCGGGTCGGTGAGCCCCGATCTCGTTGCTGCCGCTGGGGAAGAGGACCTTCTCGAAATCGAGCAGTCGGGTGATGTCGATATCGCGGTCATCCAGGCGATCGAGGCCTACGTCAAGCAGCTGCATCCGGGGTTCGTCCCGACGCAGAGCCACATGAGCCGTACCCTCTGGCGCTTCCTTGATCGCAACTCACTCGCCTCCGAGCATATCGAGGCCAAGGTCATGGAGTTCCTCCGCAAGGGTGTCCTGACCAAGCGCCAGACCATCAATGGTCAGGGCCAGGAACTGGTGACGACCGAGCTCAACATGGCCCATCCCCTGGTGATCAAGGCTTTGGTGGGTGACGATCTCGAGGGCGAAGAAGAGTTCGACGACGAGATCGTCGAGGACGGTCCCTCCTTTTCGTCCAATGGTCACGAAGCATCGTCACGCTACCAGCGTCGGTTCGCGTCCAGCGCTGGTGCTCGCCGCGGTCGCCAGGGATACGCAAACTAGGACATCGCTGGTTCACTCGGTTGGAGTCGCTTCTCCACACCGGATGAGGGACCCTCCAGATGCTCGAGTATTATCAGCGTCCGCAATTCGCCCCGTTTTCACTGGAGCATGACGAGCATGACGACAATCGTCTCGGCGTCATGCTCGTTCACGGGTTCACCGGCTCACCGGCTGACATGCGACCTCTGGCCGAGCTGTTTTTCGAGTTGGGCGCCGATTGCCACGCCATCAATCTTCCTGGCCATGGTCTCGATATCGCCAATCTGGTGACCGCGACGGCCGAGAGCTGGCGGGAGTCGGTGCTTGCCGCGTGGAGTGCGCACACGGCTCGATACCGTCGCACGTTGCTTGTTGGGTATTCCATGGGTGGAGCGGCGGCGATCGTGATGGCGGCCACCACGCCACCAGACCTTCTTGTATTGCTTGCACCCTTCGTTCGCATCAACGACCGCCGAGCCATGCTGCTCCCGGTGGCGGGCAAGCTGATTCGGGAAGTCAAGCTCTTGTCTGGACTTGATTTCGAGAACCCGGTCATCCGTCAGTGGATCAAGGCAGCCCTGCCCGATCTCGATATTGATGATCCCGAAATCCAGCGCCGGATGCGTGAGGAGACGGGGATTCCGGGCACGGTCATCAACGAACTCCGCAAGTTCGGGACAGCCGCCAATCGGGTCGCCAGAAAGGTCACCTGTCCGGTAGCTGTCTTGCAGGGGCACCAGGATTTTGTCGTCAATCCGAGGGACACCCGGCGATTGTGCGACCGCTTCTCCACCCTGCAGGCCTACCACGAATTTCCTGCCGATCACCTGCTCACGCTCGCCACCGTCCCATGGTGGGAACGAGTTCGGATGCTGGTGCTCCAGGAGGCGAGTGAGGCAGGCGTCGTGACCCCTGCAGCGCCGAGGCAGGATTGACTGCTTGTCCGTTCGCTGGTACCGTGGACATACTCAGCGCCTGACTACGGGCTCACTGCTGGGCTGAATGGAGACGTTGGGACATTCCATGGTTAGTACCGCTGTCCGCCTGATTACTGATCCTATTGCTGCGAAGGGCGTTCGTGACCAGTTCGGTCGCCGCATGAACTACCTCCGCATTTCCCTCACCGATCGCTGCAATTTCCGCTGCGTCTATTGCATGCCGGAAATGGGTATGAAGTTCCAGCCACGGGACGAAATGCTGTCCGACGATGAGTTGATTCGGGTGGTAGGCCTGTGCGCCCAGTTGGGGTTCACCAAGCTGCGCCTGACCGGCGGCGAACCTACGATTCGTCCCCATCTCGTCGATCTCGTGCGCGAGATGAAGTCCTTTCCGGGCATTCGCGAGTTGTCGATGACCACCAACGCGCTCCTGCTTGGACGTATGGCCGCTGACCTCAAGGACGCAGGTCTCGATCGCGTCAACATCAGCATCGACACCCTCGACGCCGTGCAGTTCAAGAGCATGACGCGCGGTGGCCGGTTCGACCTGGTCTGGCAGGGGATCGAAGCCGCCGATGCAGTCGGTTTGACCCCCATCAAGCTGAACACGGTGGTGTTGCGCAATCACAATGAGTTCAAGGTTGCCGATATGGCGGCCCTCACCATCGATCGGCCCTGGCAGGTTCGCTTCCTCGAAATCATGCCGATGGAGGGTGTCGGTCTGGTCTATGACGAGGGACTCGTTACCTCAGCCGAAACCCAGGCGCGGCTGGAAGAAACGTTCGGCCCCCTCGAACCGCTGCCAGCCGATCCCTCCGATCCCGCACGCACCTGGCGGATACCTGGCGCCAAAGGCACGATCGGGTTCATCTCCCCAATCTCCGAACCGTTCTGCGAAACTTGTAACCGGGTTCGCCTGACCGCCGACGGCAATCTTCGCCTTTGCCTCCTGCGGCCTGACGAGGTCAACATCCGGGACATGATGCGTGCCGGGGCGTCAGATGATGACATCCTCCAGCGCATTCGCGGTGGTGTCTGGTACAAGCCGTGGGGCCATCGCGTCGCCGACGGCGATGTCGACACCATTCGCGGCATGTCACAGATCGGCGGCTAGCACATAGCGTGTATCGCTGATTTACAACGAGAGACCTCTTCCGGTAAGACGCCGTCCAATGAAGGACGGCGTCTCCTTTGGGAAAAAGATGGCCAGCCGATGAAGTCTGGCTGGTATGCTCTCGCGTAGTGTCGGCCATGAGGCCATCAAC
>JAEZJB010000445.1 GCA_023415845.1 Chloroflexota bacterium
GAGGTTGCTCCAGGTATTCATTGAGGTTGAATCTCCCGAGACTCGGAAAGGTACACACGAGCGCAGCCAAACACTGCGGCGCGAAAGGTCGTCCGATGTCCCAGGAGATTGCAGCATAGCAGGTTGATCCGAGGCGGCTCCGTTGCAGTTTCAGGCGTTCGTCGTGTATCTCCCGGTTGATGGTTCGTCGACCGTGAGGATCAGCGCTTCATCCAGGGATCGAGCGCGTCGCGCAATCCGTCCCCAATGAAGTTGAAGGCCAGCACGGTCAGCGAGAGGATCGCGGCCGGGAACACCAGCATGTAGGGGTGCGACCGCATCTGAGGAATGGCATCGCTGATCATCAATCCCCACGATGGCATCGGCGGCAACACGCCAAGCCCAAGGAACGAGATGCCTGCCTCGTACAGGATGGCGCCCGGAATCCCGAGGGTGGCGGCCACCACGATCGGGGCGATGGTGTTCGGCAGAATGTGTCGCCGCACCACGGTGCTTCCCGGTGACCCCAGGCCCCGCGCGGCTTCGACGTATTCCTTCTCCTTGAGTGACATCGTATTGGCGCGCACGATGCGGGCAACGGTCAACCACGAGACCAGGCCCAGGCCGATATAGACACCGATCAGGCCACCGGTCTTGCGGTCGAAATCGGCGAGCAGCTTCACGAATCCGGTCGGCTCGTCCCCGAACTGCCCGCGCAGGAAAGTCATGATCAGGATGATGAAGAGCAGGTTGGGAATGGCGTAGAGCACGTCGACCAACCGCATGATGAACGTGTCGGTCTTGCCGCCGAGGTAACCCGCGAGCAGGCCCATCGGCACGCCAATCGAGAGAATGACGAGCTGGACGACGATACCGACGGTGAGGGAGATGCGCGCCCCGAAGATCATGCGCGTCATCAGGTCACGCCCGAGTGCGTCGGTGCCGAATGGGTGCCGCCAGCTTGGGCCCTGGAGGGAAACCTGCAGGTTTTGCGTGGCATAGGTTTGCGGGAGCAGATACGGCACGATGATCGCGATCAGGGCGATCGTGATGATGAATCCCGCGGAAATCAATGCCAGCCGGTTCCTGCGGAACTGCCGCCAGGCGCTTTGCCAAAAACCATCGACCCGCTCCAGCTTGCGTTCGAGCAGGAACGTGTCGCGAGTCATTTCCAGGGGAGGCGCACTTTCCATCTAAATAAATCCTCCCTGGCCTAGCGTGACGACATGCGTGGATCAAGGAGCGGATAGAGCAGGTCGACGATCAGGTTCATGACCGCGATGACGAAGCCGAAGAGGAGCACCGTGCCGAGAATGACCGGATAGTCGCGCTCGGTGATGGACGAGACAAAGTACCGCCCGAGGCCCGGAACCGAGTAAATACTTTCGACAAAAAATGACCCGGTGATCACATCGGCGAGGATGACGCCCGAAACCGTCAGGACCGGGATCAGGGCGTTACGCAATGCATGCCTTACCACCACCGCGCGTTGGCTGAGGCCCTTGGCGCGGGCGGTTCGCACGTAATCCGCATTCAGGACATCGAGCATCGTCGAACGGGTATACCGTGCCAGCACCGCCGATGGGTAGAGCGACAGGGCAAATGCGGGAATGATGATCTTGACGGAGAAAATCCCGTCCCAGCCGCCGGTCGGAAGCCAGCCAAGCTGGCTGGCAAAGATCAGGACGAGCAGGGAGACGATGACATAGGAAGGCGTGGAAATGCCGACGATCGCCACGAAGCTGGTGATGTAGTCGATTGGCCCGTTGTGCCTGAGGGCACCAATCACGCCGAGCGAGATGCCAATCACCATGGCGATTGCCATCGCGACCAGCCCCAGGGAAAACGACACGGGAAAGGTGTCGGCGATGATTTCCGATACGCTGCGCGTTTTGGAACCAAACGACGGCCCGAAGTCGCCGTGGAGGACACCCCAAAGATAGTCGAGGTATTGCTTCCACAGGGGGTCATCAAGCCCGTATGCCTCGTTCAGGCGCTTGAGCACGACCGGATGCACCGGTTTGTCGCCGGATGACCAGGGACTTCCCGGCGTGGCATGAATAAGGAGGAAGGTAAGCGTATAAATCGCCAGCAGCGTAGGAATCAGGAGCAGGATGCGGCGAATGACGTAGGCACCGTGGCGCATGAACGACCTGTCGTGGCTTGGGCGGAAGGAGAGGTTCCGGCTAACCGGAACCTCTCCCTCGTTTCGCCTATTCGGCAGCGATCTTGATGGTTCGCAGGTGGACGAACGACAACGTCGGCTGCAGGAACATGTCCTTCACATAGGGCTTGACGGCACGCGCTGCCTCGCCCCGATAGAGGGGGATGATTGGCGCCTCCTCGACCAGGATGGTCTCTGCCTGCTGATAGAGGGCATTGCGCTCGTCAATGTCCGGATCGATCAGCGCTTCGGCGGCGAGGGAGTCGTATTCCTCGTTCAGCCAGTGGGATCGATAGTGGTTCGCCTCGCTGGTGAAGTTCTGGTTGTGCCAGTTCGATGGATCGGCAAAGTCCGACCCCCAGGAG
This sequence comes from Chloroflexota bacterium, assembly GCA_023415845.1. Classification (GTDB taxonomy): domain Bacteria; phylum Chloroflexota; class Chloroflexia; order Thermomicrobiales; family UBA6265; genus JACCYX01. The sequence continues at coordinate 2,509 of JAEZJB010000445.1, forward strand.
CCCGTGTAGACATCGAATGTCTGGGTCTCGCGGGCGGCCCGCCAGTCGGTATAGGTGGCCGACTCGATCGGGGTCAGGGTGACGCTGATCCCCAGGTTCTCCTGCCAGACGTTCTGCAGGTATTCGGCGACCGTCTGCACGCGCGCGGGGGAGTTCTGGTAAGTGATCTCAATGCTGACGCCCGAGGGATCGATGCCCGCATCGGTC
>JAEZJB010000282.1 GCA_023415845.1 Chloroflexota bacterium
CGCGGAGAACGAGGACCGCCTGGCCCGCTTCAAGATCACGCGGACCGATCTCGACCCGGATCGGAACGCCCCGCAGTTCCCAGTGATTGAACTTGAAGCCAGGCGAGCGGTCGTCACGGTCATCAAGCCGGATGCGGACGACACCGGTGAGGTCATCGCAAATCCGTTGCGCCGCCGCGAGCACCTCCGTGGTATTGCCCTTGCGGCCGAGGATTGGCACGACGATTGCCTGGATCGGCGCGACCCGTGGCGGCAGCTTCAGGCCGCGCTCGTCGCCATGCACCATCACCACCGCACCGATCGTGCGGTGGCTCAAGCCGAATGAGGTGCCATGGGCGAACTGGCGCTGCCCCTCCCGATCGAGGAACTCGATGCCGTAGGCCCTGCTGAAATGATCGGCCAGGTTGTGCGAGGTGCAGGACTGAAGCGCCCAGTTCTTGCCGCCCATCATCGCCTCGAAGGTGTAGGTGCGATAGGCTCCGGCGAACTTCTCCGCTTCCGATTTGACGCCAGCCACCCCCGGGATCGCCAGTTCGTTTTCGATGAAGTCCTGGTAGACATCCAGCATCTGGCGGGCACGGGCGTCGGCCTCGGTGGCGGTCGCGTGGATGGTGTGGCCTTCCTGCCAGAGAAACTCGCTGGTCCGGAGGAAGGCGCGGGGACGATCCTCCCAACGCACGACCGAGGCCCATTGGTTGAGCACGATCGGCAGGTCGCGCCAGCTCTGCACCCACGTGCCAAACATGTGGCAGATCATCGCTTCCGAGGATGGCCGGATCGCGAGTGGCTCTTCCAGGTCCTTGTCGCCGCCTTTGGTGACCCAGGCAACCTCCGGGGTGAACCCTTCGACGTGCTCGGCTTCACGTTCCAGTAACGATTTGGGGATCAGGAGCGGGAAGTAGGCGTTCTCTACCCCGGTGCGTTTGAACCGGGCGTCGAGCGACTGCTGAATCAGTTCCCAGATCCGGTAGCCGTACGGGCGGACGACTTTCATGCCACGTACGGGAGCATCGTCGGCGAGTTCGGCCTGCTGCACGACATCGACGTACCACTGGTCGAAGTTTTCGTTCGGATCGATCAGGTGTTCCACAAATGCCTGGTGGGCCATGGGGCGTTCCATTCCATTCCATTCACGATGCGGCGGCAAGCTACGGTGAGCGGGCAGCAATCGCATCCGGGGACATGCCGATGATTGGCTTGGGGGCAGGATCAGGACACCCTTGCGGGATGGGGGATAACGATGGCGTGGGGCAGGTGGCACAGCGTGACATTGGCGGGGACGCGCCAGTGGTCGATGTTCTGGGTTGGATCGAGCCAGTGCGGCCCGAGGTTCGACGTTGCCATCGCAGGTACCGTGCCTTCCGCGAGTGCGCCGGGTGGCGCAGTGCCGAAACTAGGGTACTGGATTGGATCATCCATGGTCGGGAGAGCGGGGTTTGGTAGCTCGGAGAAGGTGGGGCCGGTTTGACACGCCGTCAGGGCTGGCCTAGGTTGGGGGCCAACGAGGTCGCAGGCCAGATCATCCGTGGCTGGAGGATGGGCTTCCGCGTCTCGCTCACGTCAATGTCGCGCGCTCGCAGGAATCGGGCAGGAGTGCCGTGGCACCGCCCGCGCGAGATGCGTCGAGGTCCGGAGATCGCTTGAGGGACGGTGCTCCGGAGAGATGACGAACCACAGGTCACGCACACCATCCGGAAATTGGGTTGGGCACTGCGGATGGGTCCGCATCCCGTTGCTGGTTTCGCGTCGGTATTGTTTCTGCACCTGAGCCTGGCAACGCCATTCAGGGCCGACACGCGTTCCGCCAACCAGCCCCGATATCCCGATGGCAGGAGACAATCCATCGTGAACAATCTGTCCTCCGGAGCGAAGGCTCCCGGATCATTTGTGTTTTCTTCGCTGTCACCAGGTCGCCACGTCCGCACGCTTATGACGGTCGCCACCGTCGCCATGTTGCTTCTTGGTGGACTTGCCGTCACGCCGTCCGTGGCGCGAGCCGATGCCGAAGCCGGCTTTCAATCCCAAACGACCGACAACCTGAAACTGAGGGCCGCACCAGCGCTGAATGCCGAGATTCTTACCGTGATTCCGGTGGGTGGAAGCGTGACCGTCGCCGGTGGCGCCGAGAACGGCTTCTACGCCGTCACGTGGCAGGGGCAGTCAGGCTACGCCTACGGTGCCTACCTGACCGGGGTGGAGGCCACGGAAGGACCGGTAACCACTGGCGGCGAGCAGGGCGAGGTCTATGTGGCCGATGGGCCGGTCAACTTCCGGTCCGGCCCCAGCACTGACGACCCCGTGATCTCCGTGATTCCGGACGGAGCGCTGGTTGCCCTGAATGGGGACAGCGCCAACGGGTTTGTCGGCATCATTTACACCGACCGCAGTGGCTGGGCCCACGCCGCCTCGATCTTTGGCACTGGCGAGGGGGATGAGGAGCCGGTCGATCAGGAAGGACCCGATTCCGAACTGCCGCCAGCGGAGGAACCAGCCGCGGGCGTGCCGGTCGGTGAGGCGGCGACCGGTGTCGCCACCGTGGTCGATGGTCGCCTGAACCTGCGCACCGGTCCCGGCACCACCTATGACGTGGTGACCGTGATGCCGGATGGCGCATCGGTGGAGTTGCGGGGTGAACTTCAGAACGGGTTCCAGCCGCTGGCCTTTGACGGCGTCACCGGTTGGGCGTCGAGTGAGTGGTTGCAGGTTGGTGACGCACCAACCGAACCCGAGCCAACGGAACCGCCAGTCACTGAAGAGCCGACCACCGAGCCGGAGCCAACCGAGCCACCTGTGACCGAGGAGCCAACCACCCCTCCGGTTGATGGTTCCGATGGCTACACCGAGGACGAGATCATCCAGATTATCTACGCGGCGGCCGACGAGTATGGCCAGTCTCGCGAGGACATGTTGCGCGTGGCGCGCTGTGAGTCGGTGCTGGACCCGAGTGCGGTGAACGCCAGTAGCAATGCCAGCGGACTCTTCCAGTTCCTGCCGAGCACCTGGGAGACCACTCCCTATGCCGACCAGGACATCTTCGATCCCGAGGCCAATGCCGAAGCGGCCGCCTGGATGTGGGCCAACGGACGCCGCAACGAATGGGTCTGTCAGTAGCAGACGGGATTTTCGCCAGCGTTTGAAACACGAACAGACCGAGGGAGTCTCCTGGCTCCCTCGGTCTGTTTCGTGCCTGCACATGAAGTCATCTCGTAGGTGGAGGGTGGTTCGATAGGAACCCTCCAGAGCCTCTTGACACCGGAAAACGCCACCATAGAATGGCCGCAGCTTTGCACAACCCAGTCACGTGAGCCGGGGCAGCGCCGCCCATGGCTACCGGTCAGAGACAACGCCTGATCCCGGATCACGGGAGATTCGACCGATTGCCAGTGGATCATCGGTTTCGTTGCCGACAACATGCCGAGCGGCCAGAACCGGCATCCTCGAGATGGAAGGGAGCACGTTCACGCAGGTGCAGTGGGTCATTCGGTCGTCACCGTCGGCCCCATAAACAGGTGGGGCAGGACCTGGAGTTTCAGGAGGAGACTTTCCATGAATCCGATCCGAAGTACTCGACGTGACATCATGCGGGCCGCCGGTGCCGGCGCCGCGTTGTCCCTCGCCGGCATCACCGGAGCCGCCGCCGCTCCCGGCGGGTTGACGCCGCTCTTTACCCGCGGACAGGACGACGGTGCCGAACTCACCTGGGCGATCAACGCGCAGTCGGGTACCGAAATCGACCTGGTGCAGTCGGTGGTCGATGCCTTCGTTGCCGAGAATCCGGGATTCAAGGTGACAGTGCTTAACTATGACCCGATTACCTACGACCAGAAGTTGCTCACCGACATTTCGGCCGGGACCATGCCCGATCTCTTCGTCAGCGCCGATGTGTTCACCAAGCCATTCTTCGATTCCGGACTGACAGCTGACCTGATCCCGCTGGCGGCCGAGACGGGGTTCGACCTGGAAACCTTCGACGAGAAGTTCCTGGCCCTTGGTGAATACGACGGCAAGCTGGGGTTCCTGCCCCGCGCCGCCGACGTCGTGGTGCTCTACTTCAACAAGGAAATGTTCGACGCAGCCGGGGTCGAGTACCCGACCGACGAGTGGACCTGGACCGACCTGCTGGCGGCGGCCGAAAAGCTGACCATCAAGAACGCCGATGGGGCGACCACCCAGTACGGGCTCGACGCCGCCTACTCCTGGTGGGCGATCTGGGTGCCCCTGGTGGTGGCCGAGGGTGGCAGGATCCTCTCCGACGACAACACCGAGGCGGTGTTCAACTCCGAAGAGGGCATGCGGGCCTGGGGCTACCTGTTCGAAGGGCTGACCAACGGCTGGTTCATGCCGCCGTCGGCACAGGAGGAAATGGGTGGAGCTGGCGTCGGCTTCAGTTCGGGCAACGCCGCCATGACCATGACCGTGCGGGCCGTGGTGCCAACCCTGCGCAGCCAGCTCGAAGCCGACTGGGATGTGCAACTGGTGCCGAAGGGAACGGTCGCTCGTTCGACCGGGATGGGGGCGATGGGGTATGCCATCTCGTCGCAGTCCAAGGATCCATCTGCCGCCTGGAAGCTGATGGAATACACCTACACCGACGGCATGAAGTTCTTCATGGAGTCGTATCTGGTCGTGCCGCCGATCACCACCTTCTACGACGATCCGGCCTGGCGCGACCTCCCCGGTCCTCCGTACAACAACGAGATCTTCGTGACCGCCACCGAAGACGCCATGCTGCCGCCACCACTGCCGTTCTACAGCACCGGAAACTTCCGCAAGGCGATGGAAGACGGCATCGATGCGGTGCTGTTGGGCCAGATGTCGCCTGAGGACGCGGTGAACAACATGGCCATGGAGGGAACTCGCGCCCTGCAGATGGGGTAGGTGATCCGGAATCCGGAGCGTGACACCACGCTCCGGATTTCGTTACAGATTCGTCACGCAATCAGTAGGGAAGTTGGCCAGCGCATGCAAGGTTCGCTCACCGGTGGCACGCCGGGGTACGGAATGACTGGCGCGTTACCTCGGCAGCGGATGAAGAAGGACTGGAAGGCGGCACTCTGGGCCCTCCTGTTCCTGGGACCGAACCTCATCCTGTTCCTGGTCTTCACCGCCTATCCGGTAGCGTATGGCCTGTATCTGAGTTTCTTTGATTACAACATCCTCACCCCAGCCGAATATGTCGGGCTCCAGAACTATGTGGACTTTTTCCAGGACCCACTGACCGGCAAGATCATTCGAAACACCATCTATTTCACGGTGGGGGCGGCGATTCCCTCGGTACTCCTGCCTCTGATCATCGCCGTGCTCTTGCAGAATTCCCGCCTGACCACCCTGTGGCGGGGGCTGTATTTCCTGCCCCTGGTGACCTCGGGGGTTGCTGCCGCGGCAGTCTGGAAGTGGCTGTATGCGAAGGATTTCGGGCTGATCAACTATGGCATGCGGCGGATTGGGCTGGAACCAATCGACTGGTTGTTCAACCTCAACTGGGTGATGCCAGCCCTGATCGTGATGATGATCTGGTTCATGCTGCCATTCAACATCATCCTCTTCACCGCCGGCCTGCAGGAAATTCCCCGCGACTATTACGAGGCGGCGCAGATCGATGGGGCTTCCCACTTCCGGCAGTTCCTTGACATCACGGTTCCGCTCATCACGCCCACTACCTTCTTCGTCATGATCATGACCATGCTTGGCGTGATGTTCGGGGGCTTCGACACGATTAACGTAATGACCCAGGGTGGCCCGCTCAACGCCACGAACATCCTGATCTATGACATCTACCAGAATGCGTTCCAGTACTTCCGGATGGGATATGCCTCGGCCCAGGCTTACCTGCTGTTCCTGGTGGTGTTTCTCTTCACGGTGTTGAACTGGCTTCTGCAGAAACGATGGGTGCACTACGCATGAGTGACATGGTGATCGATACACCCATCACATCGGACAGTTCACGGCTCGTGCGCGAGCGTCGCAAACGGATGATCGTCGTTGGCATTGTCACGGTCGTCCTTGGAATCGGGGCTCTGATCAACATCGTCCCGTTTCTGTGGATGCTCTCCACCTCCCTCAAGACCAACTCCCAGGCATTCAGTTATCCACCGACCTGGATTCCCGATCCGTTCGTTTGGGAAAACTACGTCGACGCCTTCAACCGGGTCAACGGACGGGTGTTCTTCAACAGCGCCTTCTTTTCCATCTCCGTCGTGCTCCTGCAGGGCTCTTTCGCCCTGATGGGTGGGTTCGCCTTTGCCCGCATCAACTTTCCCTATCGCAACACCATCTTCCTTATCTATCTCGGCACGATGATGATTCCCCCGCAGGTCACCCTGATCCCCACCTACATCGTGGTGGTGAATCTGGGGTGGGTCAGTACCTACCAGGGCATGATCCTGCCGGTGGTGGCGAGTGGAGCCTTCGGCACCTTCCTGTTCCGCCAGTTCTTCCTGCGCCTCCCGAATGAGATGTACGAGGCGGCCCGGCTCGACGGGGCGAATTACTGGCAGCAGTTCTGGACCTTCACCCTTCCGCTGGCGCGGCCCGTGATTCTCGCCTACAGCATCATCACCTTCCTCACTGCCTGGAAGATGTATCTCTGGCCGCTGATCGTCGTGCGTTCGCCCGATCTCAAGGTGGTGCCAATGGTGATTGCCGAATTAAGTGGCAATGCCAGCCAGGATCGTGGAGTGATGATGGCGGCGGTTGCCCTCTCGATTTTGCCGATCCTGATTCTCTATATCCTGGCTCAGCGATGGTTTGTGGAAGGCATCGCGATGTCCGGACAGAAGGGCTGAGTTCTCGTGAGTTCTGAACATCATCAGTTGCGGTTCGCCTACAGCACCATCAACTGGGGGGCGACCTGCGATGTGCCGCTTGCCCTGGCCGAAATCCGCGAAGCCGGCTGGGGGGCTGTCGAACTGTTCGGTCATTCGCTCGATGTGCTGGGCACGCCGAATGCGGTGCGGGAATCCCTGGCGGGCCTGGTGCCGGCGACGATGTTCGCCGGCATCGAGGTGCCAGACTCCGACCTTCAACGGATGAAACTGCGCAATCAGGTGCGATTTGCCGCGGAAATCGGGGCCGATGTCTTCGGCCTGGTCGGCGGGGGGCGCCTGCGTTACCGGCCCCCGTCCAGCGACGAATACGCGGCGGTCGCATCGATCAGCGAGGACCTCGCCCGCTACGGCCAGCCGCTTGGCGTGACGGTGGCCTACCATCCCCACGTTGCCTGCACCATCGAAACCTCAACCGAAATCCAGTTGCTGCTCGACCAGACGGAGGAGCTCACCCTGTGCCTTGATGCGTCGCACATTGCGCTGGTCGACGAAGACCCGATCGAGGTGCTGGACGCGAACTGGGACCGGCTCGGCTATGTCCATCTCAAGGACTGGGGTGGCGGGAAGTTCCAGGAACTCGGGCGAGGCACCCTCGGGATTGATTTCGCGGCCATCCTGCATCACCTCGTCAACCGTCGGTTCGGAGGATGGGTCGTGCTGGAGCAAAGCCAGAGCGACATTTCGCCCCTGGAGAGCGCCAGGATCAATGCCGCCTATCTCACAGGTCTTGGATACGACATCGGCTGGACGGGACGTGAATGAACGGAATCCGGACCGGCATCAAGCCGGTCCCGACGATGGTCGCGGTGGGAGCGGAGTAGTGTTGAAACTGGGATTGGTGGGATGTGGCGGCATGGGATGCCGTCACATCCGGGGATTGGCACGGCTGAAGGAGATTGGCCAGCCGACCTGGGCGTTGGTTGGTGTCTGTGACCTTTTTCCGGAAAGCGCGGCCCGAGCGGCAGACCTGGCGGAGGAGTTGCTGGGGCTCCGCCCAGAGACATTCCCCACCCTGGCGGAAATGCAGGCTGCCTGCGGGCTGGACGGCATCATCGTCACCACCTCACCCGATCTCCACGCACCGGTCGGGCTCGAGGCGTTCGACCTGGGCCTGCACGTCATGGTCGAGAAGCCCATTGCGCTGACCGTGGAACAGGGCGCGTCGTTGGTGGCAGCAGCAGACCGGACCGGCCGGAAACTGGCCGTGGCGGAGAACTATCGGCGTGACCCGATCAACCGGCTGGCGAAGGCCTTGCTCGATGCCGATGTGATTGGCCCATTGCACCTCTTTGTGCAGTCCTCGTCTGGCTCGGGCGAGCGGGTGATCATTACACCGTGGCGGCATCGCAAACAGTCGGGCGGCATCGTCGTCGATATGGGCATCCACTACGCCGACCTGCTGGAGTATTTCGCCGGACCGATCGACCAGGTCTTTGGGTTCAACGACATCGTCGACCAGCAGCGGGTTGATGCCAACGGTGGGCTGCATGAGGTCGACGCCGAAGATCTCTCGGTAGGCGTCGCTCGCTTTCGGAGTGGGGCGATTGGCAATTGGGTGATCGACCTGGCTGGACGGGGCCAGGGACATTTCAGCCGGGTCGCCTACGGGCGGTGGGGAACGATGGCGATTCCGCCCGACCGCACCGGTCGACCACTGGAGTTGACGGTTCGCCGCGATGGCACCGATCTCGCGATCTCCCCAGCCGACCAACTGGCACTGGTGCCGGACTTCGCGGTCGACGGAATCACGGCGGCCCTCTTCGGTGGGGAACGGCTGGCGAGCTATGACCTGCCGTTCGAAACCATCGATGCCAACCTGCTCGCCATCGAGCAGGCCGACTTCGCAGTCGCAATCGAGCAGGATCGGTCGCCGGAAGTGGATGGAGCGTTTGGCCTGCGGTCGCTGTCCATCGCCTATGGATTCCTCGAGGCCGAGTTGCTGGGCCGGCCACTGTCGGTCGATGCGTTGCTGAGCACCTTCGATACCCCCTACCAGGCCGGATTGGCCGGGTAACACGTGGGTGGCCGGAGGGAGCGGATGTCCGTCATCAGGTGAGAGGGAAACGGGGAGTGAGCGCGTTGAAGATCGTGGTCTGGGACAACATCGGCAATACTCTCCTTGGCATGCGGCCATGGGAGGCCTGGGACGAGCGGGTTCAGCAGCGATTGCTGACCGAGGATGCGAATGCTCGCGAACGAGTGGTGACGATTCAGAATTTGCTGTCGGACCATGATGTGGACCTCGTCTGGCTGTGGGATCCGGAAAAAGCCCAGCGCGGGTTCCGGGCCCTCTTCGATGAGGTCGATGCCCGCCTGGTCGAGACCACCTCCGAGCAGGTCATCGTCGACGAGTTGCGAGACGCCGATTTCGTGATCGTCCACAAGGAGCAGCTCCCGCCGCAGGCACTCCAGGCTGCCGAGAAGGTGCGCCTGGTCCAGCACCTCGGGCGTGACGCGCGAGGTGTGCCGATGGATATCGCCCGGCAGATGCAGGTTCCGGTGGCGGCAACACCGCTGGTCAACTATTCGGCGGTGGCCGAGCATGTCTGGGCGATGATCCTGACCGATGCCAAGCGCATGGTGGACCAGCGTGAATACATGGCCAGCCGGGCCTACCAGCAGGAATGGGGAGCCTATCATCCCGGCGTGCGACTCATCAGCGACCTGACGCTGGGCCTTGTTGGGCTGGGGGAAATCGCCCGGCCGGTAGCACGGGTGGCGCGGGCGTTCGGGATGCGCACGCTCTACTGGGATATCCGCCGTTTTCCTGATGTCGAGGCGGAACTGGGTGTGGAGTTCGTCGAATGGGACGAGATCTTCCGCCAGAGCGACGTCCTCTCTATGCAGTTGGCGCTGAACCCGCAAACCGAGGGCATCATCGGGAAGCACGAGTTTGGGTTGATGAAGCCGACTGCCCTATTCATCAATACGGCCCGCGGCAAGCTGGTCGATGAAGCGGCGCTGGCCGAGGCCTTGCAGTCCGGCGAGATCCGGGCCGCCGCGATCGACGCCTATGCCGAGGAACCGCTGCCCATCGATTCCCCGCTGCACGCCCTGCACGAAGCAGACGATCATCGTGTGATCCTGACGCCCCATTCCGCCGCGCAGGGACCGTGGACCTGGATTCGCGATTCGCAGGATCTCTGGTTCAACATTCGCCGGGTGCTCGATGGCGAAACGGTGCAGTACCTGATCGAGGGATCGTGAGTCGGGCAGGTTTCACGGTCCGGTAGGATCGAGCAGAACGGCCGGTCGAGTGCGCAATGCGCAGCGATCTGAGGAGCCCGATCCCGCGTGGTGGCTATGGACGCCCGCCTGCTCGCCCGGTAGCATAGGTCCAGTCCCGGGACACATTTTGCTACCTGCAACATATGCGAGTCAGGGGAGTGCCAGACGCGCACCCCGGCAGAGGATGAGCGCACCATGCCTGCACACTCCGGTAAGAAAGAAGTCCTGTCGTTCGATCGCCGGCGGGCCCTGCAGGCTACCGGCGTGGGCCTGGCCACCCTGGCCCTGCCGATGCAGGCTGCTCGGGCGCAGCAGGCAACTCCCGCAGGTGGGGTGATCCGGGTCAGCGGCGACGAGGTTCCCGAACTGACCGCGTTCGACGATGTCTTTGCCGAGCAGATGTCCATCTGGAACATCCCGGGTGGCCAGCTTGCCATCGGTCGGGATGATCGGCTGGTCTACAACCGCGGATTTGGCTACGCGAGCATCGAAGACGACGAACTGGTGCAGCCTGAGCATCGCTTCCGGATTGCGAGCACCACCAAGCCGGTCACTACTGTGGCCATCCTCAAACTCGTTGACGACGGCCTGCTGACTCTCGATACGCCCGTGTTTCCCTTGCTGGCTATCGAGCCGATTTCCGATGCTCCATACGATCCCCGGCTCGACCTCATCACCGTGGAGCATCTGCTTGTGCATAGCGGTGGCTGGAACAGTGCCGAAAGCGGAGATCCGCAGTACACACCCTGGCCCCAGCTTGCCTCGCATATCACCGGCGCCGAAAGCCCGGCGTCTGCCGAGACGATCATTCGCTACATGCTGTCGAAACCGCTCGACTTCGATCCCGGAACGCAGAGTGCCTATTCGAACTTCGGGTTCAACGTGCTGGGGCGGGTGATCGAGCACGTCTCCGGCAAATCGTTCGAGGACTACCTGATCGAGAATGTCGCCACGCCTGCGGGGATTACCTCGATGGCGCTGGGAGGAACGCTGCTCGCCGAACGGCTGCCAGGGGAGGTTCGCTATTACGGCGTGGCCGATGAAACGATGGTTCCCAGCGTCTATCCGGCAGGCGGATTCGTGCCTGATGGATACGGTGGATATTTCATGCCGGCCCTCGATGCGCACGGTGGCCTCGTCTCGTCAGCGTCCGACCTGGTGCGCTTTGCGCTCGCGGTCGATGGCACCCTGGCGCCCGCCCTGCTCACTGCCGAGACGGTGGAAGTGATGGAGTCAACCGTCCGGCCGCCGTCGGCCTATGCCGGAGCCGGGAACGTGGAAGAGGCGCACGGCTTAGGGTGGAACATGCGCGCAACCGATGGCGCATATGAATGGTCGCACGCTGGTGCCCTGACCGGATCGACGGCCTCCTGGCTCGTCCGTCAGCCCGACGGCACGACCATCGCCCTGGTCGTCAATACGCTGCCAACCGACTATGGCACCTTCTTTGGTGACATGACGACCGCCTTGCAGGGCGCCGCCGCCGCGATCTCCACCTGGCCCGGCATCGATCTCTGGACCTGATGATGCGGACCCGGTTTCCCCAGCCCGAGCAGGGGTGGTGTGATACCTGAGCTGGACCTGGCCCGTTGGTAGCGTGGAGCGATTTTGCGTGAAACGGAATGGCCGGCTGCCATCTGTTGTGGCAGCCGGCCATGCGCTCATGCCGCGTCGGGGCGCCAGGGATCCCGTTCATGGGTGAGCCAGTCCAGTTCCGGGTCGAGGGCCAGCCCCCGAAGGCGGCCCACGGTCGGTGGCTCGTCGAACTCCCCGAACCAGACTGCCACGTCGCCGCCGACGATGTGTGGTCGCCCATCGGTCTCGACCACCACCACCTGCATCCCGTCACAATGACCCGGTGCCGGCACCAGCCGCAGACCGGGCAGAAGTTCGAACTCACCGTCAACGGGGACATACTGCACGCCCGACGCATCGACCCATTCCCGGATGGTGTAGCCATCGTTCTGGCGGGCATGGTCGAGTTCGCTCCGCTGGACGTAGATGGGCTTGCCGGCGAAAAGATGGTTCCCGCCGCAATGGTCGGCGTGCAGGTGGGTATTGACGACGATGTCGATCTCGCCGAGGTCGATATCCTGCTCGCTCAAGGGATGGAGCCGGGGCTGCATGTCGTCCATCAGCGGATGGAGTTCGGTCATCCCGGTGTCAACCAGCACCCGTCCTGCCGGATGATCGATGACGTGTACGTAAACCGGCATGCGTTCGCCTTCGACCTGTAGATCGGCGACGAAGATGGGAGTAATGGTGATCGAGGTGGAGTCGCTCGTCATGAACCAGCCGCCTCGCCTGATTGACCTGAGTGCATGATGACCTCCATGGATGGATGACCGATGGTCTGCGAAGATCCGGGTGACGAACGTACCGCCACGCCGGTGATGATCCGCCCCTGCGAGCATTCAAGCAGTCCCCGTTCTGCCAGGCTTCTCGCCGGTTGCGGGGATTGGCGATGGCAGCCTTCTGGGCGTGTTCGGTGAGAACATGACGTCACGAGAACGAGTCCGGGATAGTCGTGCGGTCAGGGACTGGGTTGGGTAGGATATCGCGCAGGGGAACCTGAGGGCGATTGCGGAAAGAGGAGGATCGGGAATGCAACGTTTGCGGCGAAGTTGGCACCTGGCCCGGGCAAGTTGGGCGGTCTTGAAGGCGGACTGGAGCCTGCTGCGGTTTCCACTGATTTCCAGCGTGGTGAGTGCGGTGCTCGGGCTGTTCGTGCTGGTGTTGCTCTGGAGTGCGGGAATATTCGCTGACGGGTCAGGCGAGGGCAGCTCTGCCTCGATCCTGACCTATGTGGGTGTGTTCCTGCTCTACCTTGTGACCTCGTTCGTGATCGTCTACTGCAACACGGCACTCATTTCGCTGGTCCTGGCGAGGTTCAATGGTCGGCCACTGACTGGCGATGTCGGGTGGGAAGCGTCACGACGTCGCTGGCGCCAGATTCTTGGCTGGTCATCCATCGTGGCGACGGTCGGTGTCATCCTCAGCATCCTCCGGGATCGAGGCCAGCTTGGTGAGATTGCCGCCGGCATCGGTGGCGCCGCCTGGTCGTTGGCCACCTTCCTGGTGATTCCGGTGCTGGTGGTGGAAGATGTGGGACCCATGGACGCGGCCAAGCGAAGTGTCAGCCTGCTTCGTCGCACCTGGGGTGAGCAGATCGTGGGGAACGCGGGCATCGGCCTGGTGACCGGTCTCGCCATGTTCGTGGTGATCCTGCTCGGGGTAGGACTGATCGCCCTGGCCTCGATGACCGGCAGTGCCGTGGTGATCGTCGTCGCGGTCATCCCGGTCGTGCTGGCCGTCGCGGCGGTTGTCGCCATCTCGGCCGCGCTGGGTTCCATCTACCAGGCGGCGGTCTATCAGTACGCGACCGGTGCTCCCGCCCAGGGATTCGGGGAGCCTGACCTGCTGTCCACGGCGTTCACCCGCTCGTAGCTACTCGTTCCGCGGACGAATTCACAGCTCCGTTGGTGACGACAACAGATCGGGGCAGGTCGCTTCTCTGCAAGCAACCTGCCTCGATCCACGTTCATGGCGAGACCCGGATTCAGGCCACCGGTGAAGCGGCAGGAGTGGCGGTCGGGACTTCCAGCCCCAATTCGGAGGCCAGGTACGATGCCGTGCGTAAGGCGAGGGCCGCAATCGTCAGCGTCGGGTTGGCCGTGCCGGTCGTCGGGAACAAACTTGACCCGGCGATGAACAGGTTTTCGTGATCGTGCGTACGGCCATATCCGTCTGCCACCGAGGCAGTCGGATCATCGCCCATGTGCGTGGTTCCCATCAGGTGACCAACGCCCCCCAGCTCCTCGGCATGCACGATATCGGTCGCGCCAACGGCGGTGAGCAGTTGGTCGTGGAGTTCGTTGGCGGCTTTCCAACCCCCCAGCACGTAGTCGTCGTAGGAGTAGGAGAGCTTGGGTCGCGGCA
>JAEZJB010000473.1 GCA_023415845.1 Chloroflexota bacterium
CAGTTTCCTGGACTGAAGGAAGGAATCGAGTCGAATCTGGCCACCATCGTCGACCGGGTTGGCACCATGGCCGAGGTTGTCGACGGTGGATTGGTCGACACCTCTCAGGCGGGCGCTGCGCTTGGCGACCAGTTCGCTCGCGAAGATCTCGACCTCGTCTTTCTTTTCTCCGGCACCTATGCCACCAGTACGCAGGCACTGCCCGTCGTCCAGCGGGCTGGTTGTCCGGTGGTGGTGCTGAACCTCCAGCCAGTTGCCGCCATGGACTATGCCAGTGCCGACACCACGGCGATGTTGGCCAACGCCAGCGTCTGCCCCGTTCCCGAGCTGATGGGGGTATTCCTTCGCTCGGGAATCTCGACCCATCTCGTCACCGGAACCCTTCATGACGATCCTGGTGCCTGGGAGGCCATCGCGGCGTGGTGCCGGGCGGCCCACACGTCGCGCACGATTCGCCGGTCGCGGTTCGGCATGCTTGGGCACACCTATCCGGGCATGATCGACATGTCGACCGATGTGGGCGTGGTCCATGCCGAACTGGGTGCCCACGTCGAAATCCTTGAGATGAACGATCTCCAGTCCCGGCTCGAATCAGCCGCACCAGAGTCCGTGTCGGCGATGGTCGCACGAGCCCAGGCCGCTTTCGTCCCCGCGGGCGACATATCCCTTGAGGCGTGGGAGGTGGGAGCCCGGGTCGCCGTCGGTCTGGAGCAGTTGGTTGCCGATTTCGATCTCGACGGGCTGGCCTACTACTACCGGGGGGCAGCAAATTCACCGATCGAGCAGACCGCCTCGAACATGATCCTGGGCAACACCTTGCTCACCGCTGATGGGATTCCTGCCGCCGGGGAAGGCGACCTCAAGACCGCCATCGCGATGAAGATCGTCCATGAGATGGGCTACGGCGGTTCCTTCTGCGAGTTCGCCGCCATGGATCTGGTGGAAGATTTCTTCCTGTTCGGCCACGACGGGCCCGCCCATCCCGGCCTTACCGACGATCCTGTTGCCATTCGCGAACTAAAGGTCTTCCACGGAAAGGCGGGTGGGGGTCTCTCGGTCGAAATGCGCCCGGCAATCGGACCCGTCACGGCGCTCGGCCTGACCATCGGCCTTGATGGACGCCTCAAGCTGATCGCCGCCGAAGGCGAGTCCCTTCCGGGTCCGGTTCCGGCGATTGGCAATTCCCTGAGCCGGGTCCGCTTCGGCATGGGCGTCCGCGAATTCCTCGATGCATGGTGTGCGCTGGCTCCCACCCACCACGTCGCCCTGGGCCGGGGTCACCACGTCGACGAGTTCCGCCGGGTCGCAACCCTGCTCGGACTTCCCTTCGAAACGGTCTGATCCCGCGTTGTCGGCGTCCAGCATTGACGCTCAACGGCGGGCAAAGGTGCTGATTTCAACCAGCCGGACCGATACCGAAGTCATCCGAACGAGCGACGGAAGCCACTGCAAGCGAAGGCAGTGCCTCGCCGTTACGGCCCAGAGGCAGGATGCCGACGGTCTCTTCCCTCCGAACACCGGCGCGGTCCGTGATCCAGCGTCATTCGCGGACCGTGCCGAATGCGAAACGCTCGTGAAGGCCGGGGCGCAATGGAGCGAGGGGATCAGGCTCCCACGTATTCAGCCAGGTGCTTGCCGGTCGACGTCGATCGATCGGCGACGAGATCGGCCGGCGTTCCTTCGAACACCACCAGTCCCCCATCGTGACCCGCGCCGGGTCCGAGGTCGATGATCCAGTCGGCATGCGCCATTACCGCCTGGTGATGTTCGATCACGATCACCGACTTGCCTGATTCGACGAGCCTGTCGAGCAGTCCGAGGAGTTGCTCGACATCGGCAAGGTGAAGTCCGGTCGTGGGCTCATCCAGCACGTAGATGCCGCCCCTCTCGCCCATGTGCGTCGCCAGCTTCAATCGTTGGCGCTCACCGCCAGAGAGTGTCGTCAACGGCTGCCCGATAGTCAGGTATCCCAGTCCAACGTCTGCCAGCCGGTCGAGGATCGTCTTCGCCGCCGGCAGCCTGGCCTCACCCTCGCTGAAGAATGCCTGAGCATCCATGACCGACATCGCCAGGACTTCGCTGATATCCCTGCCACCCAGCTTGAACTCCAGCACGGCCGCACTGAATCGCTTGCCGCCACACTCTTCACAGGCGGTGGCCACGGTCGCCATGATGCCGAGGTCGGTATAGATCACGCCAGCTCCGTTGCAGACCGGGCAGGCACCCTCCGAGTTGGAGCTGAACAGGGCTGGTTTCACCCCGTTGACTTTGGCAAACGCCTTCCGAATCGGTTCCAGCAGCCCCGTGTAGGTCGCGGGATTGCTTCGACGCGAACCCTTGATCGCTCCCTGATCGATCGCCACCACCCCGTCCATCCGCGTGACCGCCCCGTGGATCAGCGAACTCTTGCCCGAGCCCGCCACACCGGTGATCACGGTCAGGACGCCAAGCGGAATGTCCACATCAACATTGCGGAGGTTGTTGGCGTTGGCCCCGCGCACCTGCAGCGCATCATTGAAACTCCGAACCGTTTCCTTCACCGATGCCCGATCGTCGAGATGACGCCCGGTGACCGTCCCACTCGCACGCAGGCCCTCCACCGTGCCCTCGAAGCAGATCTCACCACCGTCGGCGCCCGCACCGGGCCCCAGATCCACGACGTGGTCCGCAATCGCGATCGTCTCCGGCTTGTGCTCGACGACCAGCACGGTATTGCCCTTGTCGCGCAGCTGCAGCAGGAGACGGTTCATCCGCTCGATATCGTGAGGATGCAGCCCGGCCGTCGGCTCGTCAAAGACGTAGGTGATATCTGTCAGGGAGGAACCGAGGTGGCGGATCATTTTGGTTCGCTGGGCTTCACCTCCGGAGAGGGTCCCCGCCGGCCGGTCTAGCGAGAGGTAGCCAAGCCCGATCTCGACGAACGAGTCCAGTGTCTGACCCAGTACCGCCAGCAGAGGCGCCACACTCGGCTCATCAAGCGTCTTTACCCACTCGGCAAGGTCGCTGATCTGCATTGCGCAGGCGTCGGCGATGGATATGCCCTTGATCTTCGACGACCGCGCTACCGCGCTGAGCCGGGTGCCTTCACATTCCGGACAGGGCGAGAGCTTGACCGCCCGCTCGACGAATGCCCGGACGTGAGGCTGCAGGGATTCGATGTCCTTGCTCAACATCGACTTCTGCATCTTCGGGATCAACCCCTCCAGCGTGAGGTTGATCCCATCGACCTT